>JABABE010000084.1 GCA_014238395.1 Candidatus Kaiserbacteria bacterium | reverse complement strand
TGCAGTAAAAACATCTGATATATAATTTTTAAAATGTTTTTCTACAAAAGAACTAACAACATTACCAGTATCTGTTGGCACAAGAGTTCTTCCTTCTTTTTCTACGTATGCACGATCGATAAGTGTCTTTATTGTTGCAGCATAAGTAGAAGGTCTTCCTATACCTCTTTTTTCGAGTTCTTTTACAAGACCAGCTTCAGAATATCTATTTGGTGGCTCTGTGTGTTTATCTATCTGATTTAACTCTACACACTCAAATCTATCATCCTCTTTTATTTCTGGTAATATGTTTTCATTGCTATTAATCCATTGGTCTGCTTCCATCCAACCCATTGTCATTATTTGTGAACCTTTCAAAACAAGTTGCACAGCTTTGTTTTTATGGTTCTCAGGAACTAATTTTATATTTGTTGTTAGACTTTCTGTGTTTACCATTTGACTTGCTATGGTTTTAGACCATATTAAACTGTAGAGTTTTTGTTCATCTTCGCTTTTTCCTGCTATTTTTTTAAGCATATCAGTCGGTCTTATGGCTTCGTGCGCATCTTGTACATTCTTCTTTTTTTGAACATAATCTTTTCTTTCATATAAGTCACTGCCAAAAATGTTTTCTATTACAGACTTAATTGCTTTGTGTGCTTGCTCTGATATTCGTGTGCTATCTGTCCTCATATACGTTATAGCTCCAGCTTCATATAGTTTTTGAGCTATTCGCATAGTATTTGCAGGAGAATATAACAATCTAGAATTAGCTTGTTGTTGTAAAGTTGATGTTGTAAGAGGAGAGGATGGCTTCTTTTGTCTTTTTGTTTTTTTGACTTCTTCTACAAGCCAGAACGATTGAACACCGACATCCAAAATTTCTTTAGCATCTCCGTATTTTTCAAAATCAACTCCACCGGTTACATCAAAAATCTCTCCATTTATATTTTTTACTTTACCAACAATAATCCAAAATGGAGTAGGTTTAAATTTTTGTATTTCACGATCTCGCTCCATAAGGATACGTAACGCAGGGGATTGGACTCTACCAGCAGATAAACCATATCTAACTTTTTTCCATATAAGAGCAGATAGTGTGTATCCAAAAAGTCTATCTAAAACTCTTCGTGCTTCTTGCGCTATTTTTAAATTATTGTCTATATTTCTAGGATTTTGTATTGCAGCATTAACTGCATCTTTAGTAATTTCATTAAATATAATTCTTTTCGGATCCTTTATAGCCATCACTTCTTTTAGATGCCATGCTATAGCTTCTCCTTCTCGATCTGGATCGGTAGCTAGATAAATTGTTTCAGCTCCTTTTGCTTCTGTTTTTAATTGGGATATGACTTTTTCTTTTCCTTTTATAACTTCATAACAAGGCTTAAAATCAGATTCTATGTTTATTGCTCTTGATTCGTTTTTAGGTAATTCTCTTATGTGTCCTACAGATGAAAGAACTTTAAAATCATCGCCTAAATATTTTTCTATTGTTTTTGCTTTTGAAGGGGATTCCACTATAAGTAGTTTCATAATGTATATACTCATACATATTACAATATCTTGTCAATTATGAGCCATCTGGCGGAATTGAACCGCCGACCTCTCCCTTACCATGGGAGTGCTCTACCTACTGAGCTAAGATGGCTTATACCTATTTAGTATATCAAATCTAAGTGTTTTGGTTGTTATAATATATATATGTCAAAGCAACTAACATACAAATCTGGATTTACTATAATTGAGATGCTTGCAACTATTTCTGTAATAGCTATTTTATCCTCAACTGTTTTTTTGGGACAACGAAGTTTTAATAGTCGTAGTGCTGTTAGAGTTAGGGCAGATGATATATTAAGTACACTACAACTTGCACAAACTCTGTCATCTGGATCATTTGCCTCAAACATAGGAAGAAATAGTGTTTCAGCATATGCAGTCAGAATAACAAAAGCAACAACTGAAGATCCTCAAACTAGTTATAGAATAGAAAAAATTCCAGATGGAGTTGGTATATCAAACATAAATGATATAAAGTTTGACACTTTTAATTCTTCAGAAATTGTGTATGGACCAGATCTAGTAGAGAAAAATATAAAATTTACACCTTGCTTTATTGTTAAGAGTGGTATTCCACAAGTTTATGTAGATGATGTAGAGGTGTGTTATGATTCGAAAGAAAATCTTCCAGAAGGTTTTTTTGAAGAAAACAAAGTAAAAGAAGTGCTAGTAGTGTTTGTTTTTCCTTTTAGAGAACCTACTGTTTTTTTCAAAACCGTGGTTAATAAAAAATATCCAAGTAAAAAACAGTTTTTTGATGGTAATAATAAAATAATAGGTGCAAAATTAAATTTATCTATTGAAAATAAACAAACTATATACTCTATAGATATACTTAAAACTGGTGCGTTTTTTCTTAATAGGATAGATATAGATTAATATGAAGAAAGGATTTACTTTAATAGAGGTTTTAGTTTCGTCAGCTTTATTTTTTGTGATAATCTCCTCTGGGTTAGTTGCTTTTTCTACTTTTTTAAAATTTTATGAACTGGCTAATAAAAAAAGAATTTCACTTCACAACCTATCTTTTGCTGTAGAAGAAATTTCAAGAGAAGCGCGTGTTGGACATGATTATATACAAGAAGATTTAAGCACTGGACAAATTTCCATAGATTCTCCACAAAGGGCAACCAGAATACATTTTAGAAGAGGAGTCAAATCAGTTGGAACCGATATCGATAAGCTTGGTTTTATAGAATCTTGTCGAGAATCCACTCAGTCAGTGTGTGATGCATCACAAGATAATTGGATACCATTAACAGACGTAAATCTAATAAACATAACAGATCTTCAAATAAACCCTTTAAATTCAGCAGATATTGATGATATTGTTCAACCAAGATTATCTATATTTGTATCTGGTGTGTATGAAACAAGAGCAGGAGAAACAGAAGAAATAAGACTGCAGACTCAAGTCACACAAAGAATTTTAGATGCAAATGACACTTCCACATTTAAAATTGAAACAGGAGGGGTTGGTTTTTCTGAAAAAATTGCTTTTGTTTATGCAGACAATGGTCTTTGTTATGATGATTCTGATACCACTGGGTTTTCAGATAACTGTTACAATGATTTTACATTAGAAGGTGGTCCCATAGAAACTCCGTGTGAAAGAATAATTCTACACCCAACCAAAATAGTTGGAACAACAAAAGGTATATATGTTTTAGCTGATAATGGAAGAGTTTATTTTTCAAAGAGTTCAGATCTTGAGGATACAAATGATACCAGTATTGTTTTCAATAAATTTTATAGAGTTAAATCATATCCAGAAGAAAGGAATTCAAGTGTTCCAGTAGGTGTTGGTCCGTGGGGCATAGTAGATATATTTGCAAATCCATATAGTAAGTTTGCTTATTTGTTAGACAAGGAAGGACATTTATTTGTTGCGTCTCCACCACCAACACCACCACTATCTGACGAAGAAAAAGCATATAAAGACGGAGGCTTGGCTAAAGAAATATTGATTGATAAAACAACGTCATATAAAATAAAGCATTTTGCAGTCAATAAAGACAATGATGTAAATAGTTATTTTTATATTGTTTTTGATTACACTCAAAACACAACAAATGCAAGAGTAAGGATATTTAATATAGACAACATCAATTCATCTGCAATAGATGTAGATGCTGTAGTAAATAAAATCACAAGCGCTGTTGAAAGCGATGATTGTGATGGAAATGAATGTATAATTGATTTCCAAACAGATAGAAATGGAAATTTTTATAGAATATCAGACATAAAAATTTCTTCAGAAATTGCTGTAGCAGAAATCAATCAACATTTAGCTTTAAATAGCGTAACCGATTCGACAGGAACCATTACTTTTTTTGAGGACAAAGTATTTCCATCAGGTTCAGACACAGATAAATATACACGATATGAAGTTTTAAATACTAATTTTATAGCAAAGGATAATATTGGAAATTGGGTTGTGTATGATGGCAGCGATTCTTTAATAAATACTAGTGATACAAACATCGATAAATCATTTATACATACAGGGGGTGATGATATATTTGACATAACAGCTGGTAATAAGATTTGTAAATATAAAATTGCTACATCACCAACAGAAATCAGTGAATCTGATTGTCCTGCAATATCAAATACTATAACATCGGACTCAGTTAGGCATCTAGCTCAATACAATGGCGACAGTTCTTTTGTTGCTGTTGGTGATGATATTATTTTAATAAAATCTATGCATGAAAACATAAAAAATTACGAAATTAAAGAAAAAAATCCTGTACCAGTTGGTAACCTAAATCAATGTCCTCAATAATATGAAAAAACAAAATTTACACAAAAAAGGATTTACTATAATTGAGTCAATGGTTGCATTATCTATTTTTTTTACTGTTGCCACTATTCCCATGGAAATCATTATAAAAAGTTTACAAACAAACTTATTATCCAAGAATAACTTGGAAGATCATTTTAAAGCACAAGAAATTATAGAGGTATCTCGTGCAATAAGGGATTCTAATTTTATCAATAGTAGAAATTGGCTATCAAATTTATCCCAATGCTCTGGAAAAATTTGTTCTATTAATTATACAGCAGGGTGTGAAGTCGTGAATGCATCCGGCAATATTACAGGACTGTGTTTTATTGATGACACAAAAGTATCAGATATATTTGTTAAAACCTATTCTGTCAGCGATTTCTGCCAAATAGAGAAAAGAGAACTAGAATCAATTAGCCCAACAACAAAAAGATTTTCTACATTTTATTTAGAATTTGAAAATGATGAAGATTCCATAAGTGCATCTAGTGTAAAATTCCATGCATGCATAGAAAGACTGGATAATAAAGGCAATGTGAAGCACACGCATTATACAGAAAGGGTGTATAAATGGGTAGTATCAGATTAATATGAAAAAAATGTTTAAAAAAAATCAAAAAGGTTCCGTTTTAATAATCTCTTTGATAATTACATCTGTCGTGTTCAGTGTAGGCACAACAATATTGCATATAGGAGAAAAAGATAAAATACGAACATCAATAAGTTATAAATCAAGAGATGCTGTCCGTGTTTTAGATACTGTATTTGAATGTGTCTTGTATCATGATTTTCAAAATGATTTATTTAATCCTAAAAAAATAAGAATAGAAAAAAATTTGGAGTGTGGGGATAATTTAATTGGTTTTTCTGGATTATACGATGATCAATCAGAATTACTGTTTTCTGCCTGTGATACTTCGACCGACAGTACGGTTTCTGTGTGTAATTTTCTAGTTAGAGAAAATATTGAAACTTATAAAAATAAACCTTGTGCATTGGTTAATCTAGAAAAAAATTGCTCAGATGGAAGTGATGTTTCTTCTTGCGATGCTAGTTTGAAAACAAAAATAGATATAATTTCTTACGATTTATGTAATTTCCTAGATACAGATGTTGTTCACAGGAGAATAAATACAGTTTATTAGAGTATGCAAAAAAGTAAAGTCAAACAGGAGATGCTACTTCTCTCTAAAGAAATAGACAGATTAAGAAAAAAATATCACCATAAAGATACAAACGAGATTTCAGATGAGGCACTTGACTCTTTGAAAGATAGATTGAAAAAATTAGAAGAAAAATATCCAGAATTTGTTCTAGAAAATTCCCCAACACACAAGGTAGAAGGAACAATAAAAAAAGGGTTTACAAAAGTTGTGCATAAGATAAGGCAATGGTCACTTGGGGACGTGTTTTCTGATGAAGAACTGTTTCTGTTTTATCAAAAAATACAAAATTTTTTAAAAGATAAAAAACTAAAAATTGATTTTTTATGTGAATATAAAATTGATGGTGTGAAAGTAATTGTAGAGTATAAAAAAGGTTTATTTTTTCGTGCCTCTACCCGAGGAGACGGTCTGATTGGTGAAGATATAACAAAAAATATAAAAATGATACGAGATGTACCAAAAAAGCTTAAACAAAATATAGACTTGATAGTAGAGGGTGAAGTGTGGATATCAAATAAAAAATTTAAAGAAATAAACGAAACTCAAAAAACACTTGGAAAAAAAGTGTACGCAAATCCACGGAATCTTGCCGCTGGTTCATTAAGGCAATTAGATTCATCGATAACCAAAGAGAGGAAATTAAATACGTTATTTTATGAAGTACACTCACAAAAGGTGAAATTTGTAACTCAGTATGAAAAATTAACTTACTTGCGTAAACTTGGATTTAATATAGACCCGAATCATAAAGTTTGCAAAACAATATTAGAAATTGTAGATTTTTATAAAAAAGTACAAAAACAAAAAGACGGATTAACTTTTTTAGCTGACGGTATTGTGATTAAAGTAAATGACACAGATCTACAAAAGAAACTTGGGTTTACTGGGAAAGCTCCAAGATTTGCCATAGCATACAAGTTTCAAGCAACGCAAAAAACTACAAGAGTTAATAATATTGTCTTTCAAGTTGGCAGAACTGGTGTTGTTACACCTGTTGCGGAGCTTGAACCGGTGAGTATTGCTGGTAGTGTTGTGTCGAGAGCCACACTGCATAATCAAGACCATATAAACAAATTAGATATTCGAATAACAGATACTGTCGTAATACAAAAAGCGGGAGATATAATTCCAGAAATAGTTTCTGTGTTTAAAAAATTAAGAACAAAAGAATCAAAAAAATTTGTTTTTCCTAAAAAAATAAAAGAATGTGGAGGTGATGGAAGTATAAAAAGAAATGTTGGGGAATCAGTGCATATGTGTGTGGAACAAGATTCTTTTGTTCAAAATCTAAAAAAATTCGCATACTTTACAAGCAAAAGTGCTTTCAATATAGATGGAATGGGTGAAAAAATTTTATTACTTTTATTTGAAAATAAAATTATTTCAGAATATGCTGATATATTTAAACTCCGATTGAGTGATATGCAAGACTTAGACGGAATGGGTGAAAAATCTGCAAATAATTTGATCGGTTCTATAAATAAAAAAAAGGCAATAACTTTGGATAGATTACTCATATCTCTTTCTATAAAACACATTGGCTCAATAAACTCTATTTTGTTGAGTAGGAGGTTCAAAACTATAAAAGATATAAGGTATGCAAATATAGAGGATTTCCAGTGCATAGAAGGGCTTGGACCAGTTGCATCAATGTCAATATACAAATATTTCCAAAGTAAAAAAAATAACAAGATATTAAATAATTTATTAAAATTTATTAAAATATCAAATAAAAATCAGAAAATAATTAAGCACAAATGGTCCAATAAAAGAATTGTAATAACTGGTAATTTTCCAGGTTATACGAGAAATGAAATATCTGACCTTGTTAAAAGGATATATGGAAATATTTCAAATCAAACTTCAAGGGAAACTGATTTTTTGTTATGTGGAAACAAACCTGGAAGTAAACACCAAAAAGCAAAAAAATTTGGAATTCTAATAGTAAATACAGATGACACAATAAAAGAACTGAAAGAAATAACGAATATGCTAAAATAAATATATGAGTGAACTAAAAAAAAACACAAAAGAAGATGGGGTGATTGAAGCTATGAATCTCACAAAATGTTTTTTTGTACAAAGTGATAATAGTAAAAATCAAAGACCAGAAGAATTAAATAGCTTTATCACAGAATGTGAGCACATAATAAAATATTTAGATAAAATACAAAATATCAAAATAACACAAGATAAGCATGATAATTCTAAAAAAGTTAATGTGTACAGAAACGACCAAGTCACTGTAAAAACTTCAATGTATACAAAAGATATACTACAGCGAGCAAACAAAAAAGATAAAAATTATATAAAAGTAAAAAAAATTTTATAACATATGGATTCTAAATTTATATACGAAAATATTAAAAATAGATTATCTTCTGGTGTTTCTGCCGTCGACATAGCAAAAGAAGCAATTAAAAGAATAAAAGAAGATGAGAATAATGCTTTTGTAAATATTTTTGAAGAGTCTGCGATAAATCAAGCAAAGATTGCAGATGAAATGTTTAAAACAAAAACCCAAACTTCATTGACAGGTATACCAATAGCGATAAAGGACAACATTTGCTACAAAGATCATAAAACAACATCTTCATCTTTGATTTTAAAAGATTTCACGTCGCCTTTTTCTGCTACTGTGATTAAAAAACTACTTAATCTTGGTGCTGTTATCATTGGAACTACAAATTGTGATGAATTTGCAATGGGAGGGAGTACAGAAAATTCTTGTTACGGTGTAACAACAAATCCACACGATAAAACTAGGGTTTCTGGAGGATCATCCGGCGGTTCCGCTGCAGCAGTTGCTTCCTTTGCCGTACCACTTTCTCTAGGGTCAGATACCGGGGGATCTGTGAGGCAGCCAGCAAGTTTCTGCGGTGTTGTTGGACTTAAGCCAACTTATGGATCCGTATCAAGGAATGGATTAATGATGCTTTCGTCTTCGCTTGATGTGATAGGACAGTTTGGTAACAGTGTATCTGATGTCGAAGTGCTTTTTAACGCTATTAAAGAAGATGACAGTGATGGTATGGATATGACTTCTCAAAACTATAAAACAAAGAAATCGAAATTAAACAAAAGGATAGGAATACCAAAATCCTTTGTAGAAAAAGCAAAAAAAGAAACAACAGAAGTTTTTTATGGATTAATAGAAAAATTTAAAAATGATAATTATGAAATTGTGGAGTTGGATTTGCCGGTATCGAGTGAAGCAGGTTCAATTTACTATATTATTCAGCCAGCAGAGGCATCATCAAATCTTGCCCGCTTTGATGGTTTGCGCTATGGGAACAAAAAAGAAGGTGATAATCTTTGGGATGAGTATATAAAGACTCGAAATTGTGGGTTTGGTAATGAGGTTAAAAAAAGGATAGCTATCGGGACATACGTTTTATCATCTGGGTACTACGATGCTTATTACAATAAAGCACAGTTAGCAAGACAGGCATTAACAAATGAGTTAACAAGTGTTTTTGAGGATGTTGATGTGATAATGACACCAACAACACTAACAGTAGCATTTGAAGTTGGATCAAAACAAAAGTCAGTAGATATGTATGAAGAGGATAAATTTACTGTCATTGCAAATTTATCAGGAGTTCCAGCTATGTCTGTTCCAATGGGGTTTAATCAAAACTTGCCGTTGGGTGTACAATGTATAACAAACCATAACAATGAAGATATTTTGTTTAACTACGGGAAAAAAATAGAACAATATGGCTGACGACAAAAAACCTGATAAAAAATTTGATAAAAAACCTGAAGAAAATAAAATCGATTTTAATTTTATAGATTTTGAGAACAAAAGTGTTGTAATTGTCCTAGTTTCCTGCGTAGTTTTGTTGATTGTTCTATTTCAAATTTCTGTAACTATTTGCATGCCATCTTCTCAGATATCAGAAAAAGAAAACATCAAAAATTATACTGGCAGAGGAATTGCTTTTGTAACAACTCTCGAAGAAGTTAATCTTATTACATACAAAGACTCAGAATTTTCTAAGAAAATCAGAAAAAATTCTTGCGGTGTGAGGATATACAAAAATGATAAAAAAAATCTAGTTTATTTTTATGATTATACATTGGGGTATATTTCTGACAACAATATTTATATATACTCTAGTGTATTAGGCGTGATTTTTTATAGTTTTGTCTTCGTATCAATACCAATTTTTGTTTTACTTATGGTTGTATTATTGTTTTGCTCTACAATAAAAAAGATAAAATATGATAGGTATTATAAAAACAGAATACAAGATAGTATAAAGAATCAAACAGCACTTAGAGTTGAAAAAATGCAAGACCAAATGGATGAATATATAACTATTACAGATTCTATAGATTTGAAATCTACTATGGAACTCAAACACTTGATTTTGGAAACAGACGCTCTTTTAGATAAAATTTTATTAGAGATAGGAATTAAAGGCGACATGATAGGGGAGAAATTAAAAAATATGACTGAGAAAATGTTTGATATAAAAACAATCCGTGATGCTCGTTCTGCGCATGCTATACGAAACATTTTGGCACACTCACACGGTGAAACAATACCAAGAGAACAATTATACAGGGCTGTTTTTGCGTATAAAAATGTTTTTCACCAACTAAAAAATTTATTAAACAAAACTGGAAAAAAATAGGTGATTTTGAAAAATAGTGGTTGTGTGTTAATCTCATTTATATAGTGGGGTAGAGCAGTCAGGTAGCTCGTCGGGCTCATAACCCGGAGGTCGTAGGTTCAAATCCTTCCCCCACTACAATATAGAAAAACAGTATTGTTTGTTGTTATAATGAAATACAGTATGCCGATGTAGCTCAGTTGGTTAGAGCGCGGGACTCATAAGCCCGAGGTCGGTGGTTCAATTCCACCCATCGGCACAAAATGATAAAAATATTATGAAAGATTTAGACAGATTAAAAGAAATAGAAAATGAGATGAATTCTCCTACTTTTTGGAATGACAAAGGCAGTGCAGATAAAATCTTAAAAGAATACAGAGAATTAAAAAGTGGTTCTTCTGATGAATACAAAGATAGTTGTGCTGTTTTTACAATTATTGCTGGAGTAGGTGGAGATGATGCAGAAGATTTTGCTCGGATGCTTTTCACAATGTATTTTAAATTTGCAGAAAAAAATAATGCTGAAGTTTGCATACTAAGCAAAAATCAAAATGAGCACGGAGGATATAAAAATATTTCGTTTGAAGTTAAAAAAAGGGGACTTTATAACAAAATTAAGTCAGAAACAGGTGTGCATAGGTTAGTAAGGATCTCTCCGTTTAATTCCAAAAACCAAAGACACACATCGTTTGCTTTTGTAGATGTAATACCGCTTTTGACTAAATTTAAAACATTGAACATTCCAGAGGAAGACTTTAGGTTTGAATTTTCAAGATCTGGTGGTGCTGGCGGTCAAAATGTAAATAAAGTAGAGACTGCAGTTCGGGCTATACATATACCGACCGGGTTGTCTGTTCGTGTGGAAAATGACAGAACCCAACTAAAAAACAAAGAAAAAGCAGTGGAAATACTAGAATGTAAAATAAATAAACTACTAAAGGAAAAAATGACCAGCAAAATTTCAGATTTAAGGGGTGTGAAGCAGGATATAGTGTGGGGAAATCAGATAAGATCGTATGTTATTCATCCATATAAACTGGTCAAAGATCACAGAACTGGTGTAGAAAACAAAAATCCAGATGCTGTTTTTTCTGGAGAGATAGAGTGTTTCTTTTCTTAATAAATTTTAGTGATACAATATATTTATAATGATTTTATTTGATAGAGTTGTACGAAGATATCCTACCTCTCAGTCAGCTTTAAAAGACGTGTCTTTTGAAGTATTAGAAAAAGAATTTGTAACTCTAATAGGACACTCTGGTGCTGGTAAAAGCACAATTTTTAAATTAATTTTAGGTGAGGAATACCCAACATCTGGGTCTGTTTCTTTTTTTGATCAAGATATATCAGAAATGGATGATGATGAACTAATAGAACATAGAAGAAAAATTGGTGTTATTTTTCAAGATTTTAGATTGCTTCCATCGCGAACTATATATGAAAACATTGCTTTTGCAATGGAGGCAATTGGTTTTTCAGATAAACAAATCAAACACGATGTACCTTATGTTTTAGAATTAGTTGGTTTGAAGAGTAAAATTTGGAATTTTCCAAACGAATTGTCTGGTGGAGAAAAACAGAGGATATCTATGGCACGAGCTATCATAAACGAACCAAAACTTTTGTTAGCGGATGAACCAACAGGAAATCTGGATGATGAAAATGCAGCTGAAATTCTAAATTTGATAAGACAGATTAATAAATTAGGAACAACTGTTATATTAGCAACTCATAATAAAAATATATTAGATTCCATAAACACAAGAACAATTAAATTATCAGATGGAAAAGTAATATCAGACAAATAAAAATATGAGCATAGAAAAAAATAATTCAGATTTAGGGAGGATGATTAAGTATGGAATCTTGCTCATAGTTAGAAATCCGTTTGTCTCTTTTTCAATGTTTTTTGTAGTTTCGGTTACCCTTTTTGTCATTGGGATATCCACGATAACAGGGTTTATATCAAAAAATGCAGTTGAGGATATAATAGATAAGATAGATACAGCGGTGTATTTCAAAATCGGTACGGAGGAGTCTCTTATTTTAGAGTTAAAAGATAGGGTTGAAGACTTGCCACAAGTTAGAGAAGTTGTTTATGTATCCCAAGACCAAGCATTCGAAGAATATAAAGAAAGACATAGAAATGACCAGGAACTACTAGAATCTTTGAATATATTAGATACTAACCCTCTACGCGCAAGATTTTCTATATTTGTATGGGATGTTGATAGACTGGATTATGTTGCAAGATATATCGAAGATTTTGATAGAAGGTCGGATCACCCGACACTGATAGTGGATGATATAGATCTATATAAAAATAAAGAAATTATAGACAGACTTGTCAGTATAGTTAAAACGATAAAAACTTTTGCACTAACTATTGTATTCTTGTTTTCATTTTTATCTTTTTTGATTATTTTCAATACTGTACGTTTGATTATATATTTAAGTCGCGAGGAAATCGAGGTTATGCGACTTATAGGAGCATCAGATTCATATATAAGAACTCCATTTTTGGTTAATGTATCCATTATATCTATCTTGTCGTCCGTGCTCGCAATGTTGGTTTTGTTCCCAATAATTCTATATATATCACCATTTATTAATACACTGTTTAATATACAAAATCTGTTCAGTAATTACATATTACTTTCTGCGGTTTTGTTTACATTACTTCTTTTAATCGGAATAATCTTGAGTGTTGCGTCTGCTTGGTTTTCTACAGCAAAATATTTAAAAAACTAATATGTTTTTAACTAAGATAGTATGAAAAACAAAAAAATAATTTTTGTTGTTGGTGGTGTTATGTCTGGTATTGGTAAAGGAGTGTCAATGAGCGTTATGGCTTCTCTTATCAAGAATCGTGGCTACAAAGTCGGCTTAATGAAAGTGGATCCGTATTTAAACATAGATGCCGGAACCATGCACCCAATAGAACACGGAGAGGTTTTTGTTTTGGATGACGGACTTGAGTGTGATCAAGATATGGGGAATTATGAAAGATTTTTGGATCAAAGTTTTAATAGAAATGATTATGTGACTAGTGGATACATATATCAATCAGTTTTTAACAAAGAAAGATCATTAAAATATGACGGGAAATGTGTAGAGGCGATACCTCATGTAGTAAATGAAATTCAAAGCTTTTTTATGAAATCAATAGATGACTCCAGTATTGATGTACAGTTTATAGAAATCGGCGGAACAATAGGGGATTTTCAAAATATACTGTTTTATGAGGCAATACGAGGAATGAAAAATAAAACAAAATTTGATGTTTTTGTGTGTGCTGTTTTACCATTTCCTATACCAGGGCATCTAGGTGAAATGAAAACAAAACCTGCACAAAATGCAGTGCGACAACTTTTGTCGTTTGGACTAACTCCTGACTTTATTTTAGCTAGAGCTGAAAAGGAACTAGATGACAAGAGGATAGATAAACTGGTAGATAACTTTGGACTAGACAGAGAATCTATTTTTTCTGCACCGGATATGGACAGTGTCTTTAAAGCTTGTATGTACTTTAAAGAAAAGCAAAAATTAGATGTCGCAGTGATAAAAAAAATAGGATTAAAAGTAAAAGAGATTTCCAAAAAAAATGATTGGGAGAAATTTATAAAATTATCAAAAAAAACAAAAAACAATCTTTCGATTGCTATAGCTGGCAAGTATTTTGATTCTGATACATATACATTATCAGATGCGTATCTCTCAGTTATTAACTCATTGAAGTTTTCTGGTGTATGGGAAGGAGTAAAGCTTGATATTGATTATATAAACACAAAAGATTTTGATAAAAGCGGAGCAAAGTTAACAAGTCTTAAAAAATATGATGCTATTATCGTACCTGGTGGATTTGGTGCATCTGGTATTTCAGGAAAACTAAAAATTATCAAATATGCAAGGGAAAACAATATACCGTATCTTGGAATTTGTTATGGAGCACAACTTGCAGTAATTGAGTTTGCAAGG
>JABABE010000083.1 GCA_014238395.1 Candidatus Kaiserbacteria bacterium | reverse complement strand
TGCTTAAAATTGAATTACTCTATTACGTTTTAAAATTAATCTTAATATTCATTATGAGAAAAATAATATTTGTTTTTTTGTTTTTTTGTTTAGCTATAACAACAGTTTTGGCTCAAGTAGTAACAACTAATATAGCAGCGCCTGATTCTAATGGGCTTTCTGACAATCAAGTTGACGATTTTGATGTTGATACAGAAGGCACTATTTTAAACAATAGCGCAGTTGATGGCACAGCCCAGTTAAGAGATCTAAATGGTACAAGTACAGATGTTATTGCCAATCCTAATATCACAGCTGGTAGCGAAGCATCTCTTATTTTATTCCAAGTAACTTCTCCTTCAAATACTAGTACTTTGAACGGAGCTATAGAAGTATTTGGTGGCGAAGCAGGAATCATTATAGCCAATCCCAATGGAATTGAATGTAGTGGTTGTGCTTTTATCAATGCGAATAGAGTAGATTTGGTGACTGGTACCTATAACACAGACACTGGAACATTTGACGGTATCTCTAATGATATTACTGTAACTAGTTTCGGTTTGGACGCTTCTTCTGTGGGTATTTTAAATATACAAACAACTAACTTTACCAATGACGGAATAGTTAATGCAGATACTTTCAATCTCTCTGTAGATGTCAGCTTTGACAATAACGCAGAGATTAGTGCAAATACTTTCAATCTTTCTGCAGCTGGTAATTTTTTTTATGATGATGCTGGAACTATTACTACTACTAATGACTTCAACCTCAATGTAGGTGGTGATTTCAGGCAATCCGTTGCTAATGATTTCACTTGGGCTACAAATGACAGCCTTACAGTTTTAGGAACTGCTTTTATTAATACAAATAATTACGCTCAATATGGCGTGATAAATGTTGCTGGAGCTTGGACCATTATAACTAATCTAGATTTTACTTATAGTAATGCAAATAATGATTTTATTTGGGCCCCAAACGACCTTCTTAGATTTGGAAGAAATGCTGATATTACTACGAATAATTTTGCCAACAGCGGTAGTATTAATACTAATACTGGATCCTCTTTAAATATTACAGCAGGCTATACAGTCATCAACCATGGCTCTATTAATGTTCCTAGTTTAAATGTAACTGCAGCTGATTTTTTCAGAAACCTAGCAGGTGGAAATATTGATGTAGATACTTTGAATATCACAGCAGGAGGTAAAGTAACAAATACAGCTGCTATTGGTGTGTCTGGAATTTTGAGTATTATAGCAAACAACGATTCCTCCAGAACGGACGATACAACAGGTTTTTATGTATCTAATAGAGGAAATATTACTGCAGGTAGTTTCACCACAAATGCAGTAGATAATTTCTATAATAGAGGAAATATCACTACAAATGGTACTTTCACTACAGCTGCAAAAGATATTTTTCTTCTTAACGAAGAAATAGCATCATTTACTGGCACATACTATGGAGGAACCATTACTATCGGAGGAACCTCTGGTTTAATAACAAATGCTGGTATAATAGAAAACTACGGAAATATAGATCTCACCAGTGACGTTGTATTAACTATTGTAGCAGATAGTTTTACTAATCAAGCAGGCGCCACTATTAGTGATGGTACAGTAGACGTCGCTTTGGTCACCACTTTCGTTGATGATGGAGGTATTGATGCTACTATTGATCAATAAAGGTTAGGCATTCTAGTTCGGTCAAAACAAGCTTATTGCTAAAACCGATTACTAGCTAAAGTGAAACAGCCAAAGGGCTGTTTCACACTCCATTTTCACTGAACGCAAATTTTGTAGTGTTTTGCAAGACGCCATTGTCAAAAATTTTTAACTCTTGAAACTCTTATTAGTTAAAATGAAGTAAGGGTTATAGCAAAAGCTCCACTGGAGCTTTTGCACTCCATTTGTGCAGGATAT
>JABABE010000082.1 GCA_014238395.1 Candidatus Kaiserbacteria bacterium | reverse complement strand
GAAAACAAAAATGTGGGAACTTGTTCCCTCGCATCCCCCAAAGGGGGACCCCCCAGCGGAGCGGTTTTATCCTTGTCTTTAAGGTTTTTGTTTTGGTTGTTACTGGTGACACTCTCAGCGCAGCTCTGCGCTTTTTTTCATTAAAAAGCCTACTCCTCCTTCATTATTGGTCGTACAGACCTCTACTTAGTCTCATTTGAAAGAGGAGATCTGTAATTCCTCACAAGTTTTTCTGCCAGGGGGGTCGAATAGGAAACTTTTCGAGTTATGACGTCACAAAGTGAGCAAACTATTTTCGGCTATAAATCGCGAACTAAATTTTTTTTAAATATTCTGAAAAAAGTCCCGTATAGCCCAGAGACTGGAGAAGACACCCATCGAAAAAAAGTGATGAAAATAAATTTTGCTGACGTGACGTTTTTTTTATTTCCGTAACCGTACGTCCTACGAAAAATGCCGGTTAGATCGAAATTATTGCCCGTAAAAAAGTATCCTGATTTTGTACTTTTCAATATCCAGTTCGTAAAAAAGTCGGTTTTTGTAAAAAGTTAGAGTCCAGCGTCGAAAATGGAATTTTCAAAATCCGAAAAAACCGTCGGAAAGCGCGCATCGAGCCTAGGATCAAGTTTAAATCTCAGATTTTTAAAAAAATTATTCACCGAGTTATTAACGATTTAGTGAAATTTCCCTACATTTTTTCAAAAATTCCCCAAAAATAGAAAATAAATTATAACTCAAATTATTATTTTTTCTAAAAATACTACAGGCTCAATCCTGTCTTTTGGCGTAAACAGTTTTTAAATTTCGAATTTAAACATTGCTTAAAGATTTGTTGAAAATGTAGGGTCAAATTTTCTACCCTAAAAAATAGGGGGAGAATTTTTTTCGCTCTTGGCAAATCGTACTATTTTTCACTTATTATTCAGAAAATGTAGTTTATTTTTTTTCGGTAATTTTTAACAAAAATGAGAAATGTCGGGAATTTTTAATATTTAATTTTGAACTAATATTTTTTATTATGTTTATATAGGACCATGAAAAAATGACTTATACTAACTTTGAGTAAAATCGGACCATTAATAAAAAAGTTAGAAAAAACGCGTAATTTTCGTGTCTCATTTATATATAGACGTGACGTCACTACGACAAAAACAAAGTACT
>JABABE010000081.1 GCA_014238395.1 Candidatus Kaiserbacteria bacterium | reverse complement strand
AAGAGCCTTGGAACTATCTATAGGGTGTATGAATATACTTATATCAAACTCACGATCAAGATTAACAATAGGAGAGAACCAGTTTTTACTTAAAAATCTAGGGTATGAAACAACCGCCAGTGTTCTTGAAAACTTGCTTCCTATTTCTATATGTTTCGAAGATACTTTTAATGCAGCTGGTGCTATAATGTCTTTTATTTGTTCTTGCAGACCACTAGAAAACTGTGATTGATGCGACTCTAGTCCAACATCATCTTCATCTTTTTGTTTATTGAAAATATTAAAAATAGACATATTATCTTTTTGGTGTCTGATTATCTCCAGGGTTAAATGTTTTATATAACACCTCTATGATTTCTTCTGTGTTTAGCGAAAAAACTTTTAGACCCATACCAGATATATTACTTTGTATAAAAGACATTCTTTGTTGTAGTTGACTATTGTTTTCTTCAAAGTTAAGGTGTTTTTTTGTTTTCTTGGTTTTCCCAAAAAAACCAGAAGAAAGCCCAGTAAGTTCAGTTTTTATTGGTGAATAGTTCACTACTACAAAAAACTGTTTTGACATTATATCGTGTCCTGATGTGTATTCTTCTATGAAGTTTATATATTCTCTTGTCTGTAGTTTCAATAAATCTATTTTTTGTTTGGTATAGATTTCTTCTAAATATTTTATGTAAGGGTTTATGTTAAGTCTTCGTGATTGGATGATTATCTGCACACTAACTTCAAGTGAGTTTAGCATATTTTGAAATTGGTTTAAAATAGCAGTTTGCTCGTCTTGAGATTTTAGGGCAAAGTTTATAGAAGAAACTAAAAGCATGCCGCACAAAACACCGTCATCTCTGACAATCACGCCGTCTATGATTTCCTGTATAGGAACAAGTGATTGTGTTGTGCTTTGTAATGTCTTCATATTAGATCAATGATGTTGATTTTAAATTTCTATTATGTGTTTCGGTAGGGATTGTGATGCCTGTAGGATTCTTTATTTTTATTTTAATGTCAGATGATTTTGAGGCACCTTGTTTCCAAATATACAGTTTGTTTTTTATTGAATATGAAAACATAGACTGCAATAAAAAAGAGATTGGCTTGTTGTTGTGTTTATAGAAAGAAAGGAGTGCTGCCAGACAAGCAATGGGAGCAACCAAAATAAAAGCAAAAGTAGATGGCAGATACAAAAATGCAGCTATGGCAGCTCCAGAGGCACCTCCCAAATAAACTATCTGGCGCACTGAAAGACCCCAAAAGAGTGTGTCTTCTATGTCTAAGTTTTGTGGAACAACAAAGTTCATAACTTATATATTATAACTTATTCTATTTTTTCCAAATACAAATCCTCTTTCTCTGTTTTGCTGTCTTGGTGAGACTGTTCTCCTGATTTGTCCAAATAAGTCAAGAATTTATCTTGAACTTCTTTGAATACAGAGCGGGCTTCGTCTTCGTCTAGACATGCGACTTGTGTCAAAAAACTCATCACAGCGTCTTGTGACTCATCACCTGTAAAGTTAAAAAAAAGCTTGGTTTCGAAACCATTAATTTTGTTTATAGGTATTTTATGATTTTTGGAGATTTGTGTAAGGTTTTCTGTGAAAAAGCTGGTGACAAGATTAGAGGCAATGCTCGGCGAGAGTTTGTCAAATCTTTTTGTTATTTGTTCTGTTATGTTAGTGTTTTCCATTTTTAACTTTTCTTCTTTTTATCTTTCTTTTTATCACCATCTTTTAAAACACTAAAGTCACCTGTTTTTTCTAAGTGTTTTGTGTGATCATCAAACACAAATTTTTCTTTTATTGACTCCTTTGCTTTGTTATACAGACGGTTTTGGGTATCAACATCCTTCTTTAACTCTTTATGCTCATTTTTTATTAGATTTTTTTGATGTTCGATTTTCTTTTCTGCCTCTTTACGTTCTTTGTTTATTAGATCTGTTTGATGTGCAGTATTCTTTTCTACTTCCTTATACATGTTTTCAATATCTATTTCTTTTTTGTTTTTGAATCCCCTTCTCTCTTTGTTTAGGGTTTTCATTTCTTTGTTTATTTCTTTAATTTGGCTTTCCTCTCCGTGTCCAACAGCTTTTTTGGATGCATTAACAATGCTACTAAAAAGACTGCCGTCATGATTTATCAATGTGTCACGAGCGGATTTGATCCGGTCAGATCGGATTTGTCTCTTTTTTTGTTTTAATAGATTTTTATTCCATTTGTGCCTTTGTTGGTGTATGTTGTCGTTTATGTCGATTCGTTCCTTAAATTCGTTTAATTCCTTATCAGTCTCTTTCTTCAAGTTTGTTATTGATTGTTTTTCTGTGTTTT
>JABABE010000080.1 GCA_014238395.1 Candidatus Kaiserbacteria bacterium | reverse complement strand
TATTTTGAGAATTCGATACTGGAATAGCTATAAATGGTTAACGGTTACGTTTTTCAATAAATCCTAATAGATCCCGATGGAATTTTTCCCGATGATTCTGAATCTGTCGGTTAAAAAAATCTACGGTTGTTAGTTCGCCATTTTTCAGCGAATATCTTTTTTCAACATTAAATTGTCCGTGTTTCTAATGAAAAAGTTAAATTTTTCTTTCGTGTTTCTGAATATGCACTTCAATGTCTACATTGACATGCGAAAAAAGTCTACGGATGTTTTTTTTATAAAGGAGATAATTTGGTACCTCCATTTTTGACGTCATTTTTATGCCATTTATAAATTTTATTTTTTGGATTTGATTATACAGAATGTAGCTCTGTTAATACACTTTACAACGCACATTTCGTTTATCTCATGATTTTTACCGTAAAGCTGCCAGTGACGTCATAACTATTTTCTGCTACCAAGGTTTCAATATTGATCGTAGATATGGCATGTGACCATTCAAAAGTCGTCTTTCGACGAGATGAATAGCTCCGTAATGTTTAAAATGCGATTTGACGTTTTTCGATATTTGGTCCGTAAACTTATGGTATATCCTTAACTATTTGACAAATTTCATCATACACTTCTGAAAATTGGTACACATACTAAATTGACCCGTTTGAATTCAATGGTGTACTTTAAAATTGGATACCTTAAATAGTAAAGAAAACGAATTCAATAGAAAACGTAAAATATCATAATTCGAGTATATTGATATGTTTTTAGGGGTAGTTTGAACTGGAAAATACGATGATGATGATGATTTTTGCGAAAAATTGTAATATGAAATTTTATTTATCTAATTTAGAGATTCCTCGATTCTAGCTATTGTTTCTTTAAAATTGTAAAGTATTGGAGTTTTTGTTTAATGTGATGGCATCTTCTATTTGTGTGTGTGATTTTGCGGATGTTCCACACCTGAATTTGATGAGGGTGTGGAACATCCGCAAAATCACGCACACAAATAGAAAATGCCATCACATTAAACAAAAACGCCAACATATGTGTTAACTATTTCAACAAAAAATTATTAATTAATTTTCATATTAAAAACATCCTCTAAATCATCATATATCTCTCAATTATAATGGTATTGGAGAAGATAAGTTCGAGTGTAATCCCATAATAGTATATATTATTTTTATGCTCACACAAGTGAATTTATACATAATAAATCAAATGATGGGGTTCATTTAGACATACAAATATTGAATTATTATGTATATTAAAAGGTTTGTGTACAACAACGCAAGCAAAAATACACACGAATGTTGAATATTTTTGTTTGTGTTATATGGCATTTTTTCTTGACATTTTTTTATATATCTTTTATTTAGCTATTAAAAAAAGATAATAAATCTTAGCACACTCCACATACATAGTTTGTGGAATCTCTCGACTCTTTCTATCTCCTCCCAAAGGATAAAAACAACAAAACTAATCAAGCGTCTGGTTGTTTCTGATCATTTGTGCTGCGTAGCGCGCGAATCTTGATTTGCCGTCAGGCTGTTCGCG
>JABABE010000079.1 GCA_014238395.1 Candidatus Kaiserbacteria bacterium | reverse complement strand
GACGAGACTGTATTTTATGATATATATCAAGGACCACAGAAACTATAATCAGAACACCTGCACCTCCGATAGCGAAAAGGAAATTTCCAACTGTGGATGAAGAAAATAAAAATGGTACAGCAGCTACAATAGCTAAGAAAGATGCAGCATAAAATGTTATCCTGGACAAAACTGTATCTAAATATTTTTTAGTTTCGTCTCCAGGTCTAAGTCCCGGAGTAAACAAACTTTGCTTTTGCAAATTAAGAGATACTTTTTCTGTATCATAAACAATCGGAGCGTGAAAGAAAGTAAAGAAAAAAGTTGTTATAAAAATAGGTATTGAATAATAAAATGAGTTAGCTAGAAATGCCTGCACAGCTTCTGCTGGAACTTGTATGAATACATTACTAATCCGAGTTAAAAACAAAGATCCATAATTAAAAAAAGCGACAATGGTAAAAGCAAATATTAAAGGTAAAACACCTGTTACATTAACTTTTATTGGCAAATATGTCTCTGATTTACCTACCCCGCTGTTGTTTATTTGTGTAAGTGGTATTGGTCTAAAAGCCTCATTGAACAATACTGTTACGAAAACAAAAATCAAAATACCAACAACAAGTAATAAAACAAATGGTATTTGAGCTGCGGTGAATGTTTGTATTAATTGTCCAAGAAGCGTTGGTATGTTCACAACTATACCAGCAAAAACTATTAAAGATATCCCATTTCCTATTCCAAACTCAGTTAATAGTTCTCCTATCCACATAACTAGAACTGCTCCAGCAACAACTGTAACAAGTGTGACTGCAAACTCATAGTTAGATAAATTAACCAGAACCCCTTGCGCTCTGAAATACCAAAGTATTCCAAATGCATTTATAGCAGCCAGGGGGACTGAAAAAAGCCTGATATAGTTTCCTATTTTTTTTCTTCCAACTTCTCCTTGTTCATGATACAAAGAATGAATTGATGGAAAAACAGATGTCATCAACTGGACTATAATCGACACAGTAATGTATGGAATAACACCCAACATTCCCACTGAAAAGTTTGACAATCCTCCACCAGAAAACAAATTAAACACATTTAGTATTTGATTATTTAGAAGTAGTGAATGAAGTGTTTCTGTAGAAATATTCGCTATAGGTGTTGATGTAACAAGTCTGAATGCTACAAGTCCTATAATAAGGAATATTATTCTCTGTAATAAAATTTTATCCGTAAAAAATTTTTTTAATTTCATTTTACTTTTTAAATACTTTTCCGCCTGTTTTTACAATCTTCTTTTCTGCTGTTTCAGAAACAGTGAAGCCAGATACCACTATTTTTGATTTTAACTCCCCTACTCCTAAAATTTTCACTGCTTCGATTTTTTTTCCTTTTTTGTTTATTATTCCCAATCGACAAAGTAGATTTGGCGTAATTGTAGTTTTTTTATCTTTAAAGTTTTTTTCTAACTTGCTTAAATTAACACATAAAACTCTTCTTCTTGGTACAACAGATCTGGATCTGTTTTTATTGTGTCCTCTTTTTTTAGGAAGTCTTTGAAGAGCATCTCTAAAAGCAGGTCTTATTGACTTACCAGCTCTTGCTTTTTGCCCCTTATGCCCGTGACCACTTGTTTTACCACGTTTACCTCCTCTTCCTACTCTTTTTTTATCTTTTGTATTTTTTTGTAATTTTTCGTACATATCGTTATTCTTATAATTGTGACAAAGCTTTCAATGTCGCCTTTGCATTATTTATATGATTTTTACTTCGCGACAGAATCTTTGTATTTACTTTAGTAATACCAGCAAGATCAATAATCATACGAACAGCTCCACCAGAAACAATTCCAGTTTTTGCAGGTCTTATTTGAACCAAAGACGCACAATATTTTGCAGAGACTTCTTTTTTTATAGATCCATCTTTTGTAATTTTAATATTTTTAATGTTTTTCTTTGCATTGTTAAAAGCTTTTTCTCTTGCAGTAGCTTGATCAAGCCCCTTGCCCATACCGATTCCAACTTGCCCATTTTTATTACCGATTGCAACTGCGACAGAAAGACTGAATCTCCTACCACCAGCAACAACTCGAACAACTCTTCTTGCAGATAGAAGCTGTCGATCAAACTCACTCCGTGCTTGCCTTTGTTTTGATATGACACTCGAAGGTCTTCTGCCTTTTTGATCCCTGCTTGGTGTTTGTTTTGAATTGTACTTACTTTTATTATCAGTACTTACTTTTTTATTATTTTTATTTTGTGTTATTTTTTCCATATTAGAATATTAAACCATTTATTCTCGCCTCATCTGCAAGTATTTTAATTGCTCCCATATATCTATTTTTCCCGCGGTCAAAATAGATTTTTGATATACCCTTGCTTTTTGCAGAAGATGCAATGGAAATACCGACTTCTTTTGCTTTTTCTGTGATTTTTTTAGCTTTGCTTTTTTGGGATGTGGCTGAGCACAATGTCTTTTGATTTTCATCATCTATGATTTGTGCGTATATATTTGTGTTTGATTTGAACACAGAAAGTCTTGGTTTGTCTTTTGTTCCCATGTTTCCAGATCTAATTCTAGATCTTCTTCTTTCTATTTGTTTATTTCTTTCTATTTGTTTATTCATAAATTTTATTTTGCGCTTTTCTTACCTTGTTTTCTCTTAACAACTTCATCTGCATATCTGATTCCTTTTCCTTTGTACGGCTCTGGTTTTTTTACATCTCGAACAATGGCGGCAAAAGAGCCTACATCTTCTTTTGACATACCTGATATTTTAATATTATTTTTTTCTACCTCTACTTTAAGCCCTTCAGGTGTTTTTAATTTTACATTATGAGAAAAGCCAACTTTTAATACCAGATCATTTCCTTCAACAGAAACACGATAACCAACTCCTTCGAGCACAAGTTCTTTAAAATATCCATCTGTTACTCCAGCAATTATATTTTTAATATGGGACGCATAAGTTCCCCATAATGAAACAATTGCTTTTGTTTTTGTTTTAGGGGTAAGTTTAATAGTATCATTTTCTATCTTGATATCAATATCACTTTTAAATTTTCGTGACATTTCACCTTTTGGTCCTTTTGCACTAAACATTCCTGACTCAAACGATGCGTTCACTTCTTTTGGGATTGTTATTGCTTTTTTTCCTAGTCTAGACATATTACCAAATCATAAATAAAGCCTCACCTCCAACTTGTTCTTTTTTTGCCTCACTTCCGGTTAATATACCCTTTGGCGTAGATATGATAACTGCGCCAGTGTTTGCCTTTATAGAAAATATCTCTTTTGCTTTAATGTATACTCGTTTTGATGGTTTTGAGATTCTTTTCACATCTTGTATTTTGTGTTTTCCATCATTTGAATACTTAAGTTTCATTACAATTCTTTTGTTTGAAGGCTTGTCCCCGAGTACTTTCATACTAGTAATGAATTCTATTTTTTCTAATTTTTTTACAATCCTTTC
Source organism: Candidatus Kaiserbacteria bacterium (assembly GCA_014238395.1). Classification (GTDB taxonomy): domain Bacteria; phylum Patescibacteriota; class Minisyncoccia; order Phycocordibacterales; family JABAAK01; genus JABAAK01. Next base: position 8,605 of record JABABE010000079.1, on the reverse strand, counting down.
TATTAATTTTGAATGAGGTACAGAGACTTCTTCGTGCGATATTATTCCAGCATTTTTAATTCGGATTATTAAATCTGATATCCGATCTGAGATTGCTACCATGACGATTTTCTTATACCTGGTATATTTCCTTTGTTTGCTTCTTCTCGAAATGTAATTCGTGAAAAACCAAACTCACGCATATATCCACGTGACCTACCAGTAAACGTACACCTGTTTTTGATCCGTGTTGGAGAAGAATTTCTTGGTAATTTTTGCAGACCTTCGTAATCACCGTTTTTTTTCATCTCGGCTCTTTTTTTTGCGTATTTTTCGTTCAGTTTTATTCTTTTGTTATTTCTTGCTATTAGAGACTTTCTTGCCATATTATATTATTTTATTCCTTAGATATCTTACCGCATCTTTTACAAGCCTCACATTAAACATTGTGAGAACAATAAAACATATGATAGATCTAAAGTACTTGTATAATAACAAAATAATGTCTTTTTAGTCAAATCTATTTTGTTGTTGCAAACAGTAGTAAAATCATTTAATAACCATCGCTCCATAAGAAAAGTTTTTTCTAAAGAAATATGAAAATTAAAATCTATATTCTTACAAAATCTTTAGAAATACTTTGTTTATAATGATTTTATTAAAATTTACTTAATTTTTGATTTTTTCTCAAAAGGAAGTCCAACCTCAGTAAAGAAATCTATTGCATCATTTTTATTTTCTGCGCTTGATACTACTGTTATACACAATCCAAAAACATTCATTACTTCTTCGTCTGAAGTCTCAAGAAAAACTGTATGTTCTTTTACACCTATATTTAGATTCCCCATACTGTCAACCGATTTTTTACTAATTCCTAAAAAATCTTTTGTTCTTGGTAAAGTTATGTTTATTAATTTATCCAAAAATGCATACATGTTTTTACCTCTCAGTGTTACACAATATCCTATAACTTCACCTGCTCTGAGTTTATATGCTGCGATTGGTCGCTTTGCCTTCGTTGCCAAAGGTTTTTGACCTGTGATTTTTCTTAGTCGGTCTTGTATTACTTCAAGTTTTCTTTTATCTTTTCGGATTTTTCCTACTCCAACAGAAATAATCACTTTCTCTATTTTTATGATTTGCATCTTGTTTTTCCAACCTAATTTTTCTTTAAGACTGTCAAAGGAAAGATTTATTTTATCTTTAATGTTTGTTATTTTATTCATGATTTTATTTCTTTTCCGCTTCTGCAGGATATTCTAATTTTTTTTCCATTTTCCTTTTTTATTTTTATACGGGTTGGTTTTTTTGATGCTGGGTCAATCAAAGCTACATTGGAGATATCAATAGGACGTTCTTTTTTTGTTATACCGCTTTGTGATTGTGCTGTTTTTTTATGATGTCTTGTCACTATATTAATATCCTTCACTATTACACGACCTTCCTCACGGATAACTTTTAATACAGTTGATTCTTCATTCTTGTTTTTTCCGCAAATTATTTTAACTCTGTCTCCTTTTTTTATATACATATTGATATTTTTATACGACTTCCGGTGCTAATGAAATTATTTTAGTATAACCTCTTTCTGATAATTCACGAGGTATCGGACCAAAGACACGGGTTGCTTGTGGCTCTTTCTTTTTTGGATCAACTATTACAGCAGCATTTTCATCAAATCTTATATAAGAGCCATCTTTTCTTCGGAACGGTTGTCTTTGTCTCACTATTACACCACGGACGACTTCTTTTTTCTTTATAGTTTTTCTTGGTTCGACTGACAAAACTGACATAACTACCAAATCGCCGATTCGAGCATATCTTCTTTTGCTTCCCCCCAAAATTTTAAAAACTTTTACTATTTTAGCTCCGGAGTTATCAGTTATTCTTAAGATTGTTTCTGGTTGTATCATATTAATTTTTTATTACTTGAAATTTTTTGTTTTTTGATATAGGTCTACATTCTGATATAAATACTTCTTCACCTATCTCGTGATTATTTTTTGTATGCGCTTGGTATTTCTTTTCCTTCTTTACATACTTTCCGTACTTTGGTACTTTAAAAAATCTAGATACTGAAACAACAACAGTATCTTTCATTTTGTTTGAAATTACTTTTCCTTTTAATGTTTTTTTATTTGTTTCTTGTTTTTCCATATACTTAATATATTACAGTTATTTTGACTTTTTTGATAGTTCTGGTGTCTCTTTTGGTTTGTTTGTAGCAGGTTTCATATTTTGTACAGTTTTTATCCTTGCTATGGCTTTTCTTGTCATTTTCTTGTTAAATCTGCTATCTTTTGCATCAACTGTAATCCTATTTGAACAGCAGTCCTTCTTCAATTCTTTTATTTTTTTGTTAAAATCTTTTGGATTTATTTTTTTTAGTTCTGATTTTTTCATTAATCTCTTTTAGTTATTTTTACTTTTAGTGGAAGCTTTTTTCCGCATTTTCTTGCTGCTTCACTTGCCACCTCTTCTGTGACACCAGAAAATTCATATATTATTTTTCCTGGAAGTATTTCCACCTCAAAACCTTCTGGATTTCCTTTTCCTTTACCCATACCAACTTCACTTGGTTTTTTGGTGTACGGTCTGTCTGGAAATATTCGAATCCACATACGAGCATCCTTGCCTATTGTTTTAACAACAACTCGTCTAGTTGCTTCTATGTGGTGTGAGGAAATACGAGCTTTTGTGATTGCCTGTATGCCATAATCACCAAAGCAAACATTGCTTCCTTTTGTTGGCATAAGTATCCTTTTGCGATTACACCTCGCTTTTTGCCATTTTCTATATTTAACTTTTTTAGGTGAGAGTAACATATTTTATTTTTGGTTAAAATTTATACCGGTGTATATCCACACCTTGATACCAATTGCACCGTAAGACAAAATTACTTTTCTGGATGTGTAATTTATCTCTGCTCGTAATGTCTGTAGCGGTATAGACCCTTTTTTCACTTCTTCTGTTCGTGCTATTTCTGTGCCTCCTAAACGACCAGAAAGACTTATTCTTACTCCTTTTACTTCTCGATTTGCAGCGACTTTTTCAACCGTTTGTTTCATAACGCGCCTGAAAGGCATTCTTTTTTCTAGCAACTCTATTATTTGTTCTGCGACCAGGTTGGCATTTTTTTCTGAATTCTTGATTTCTTCTACTTTTACCTTTAATTTATCCGCCATTTTTGACCCTTCTTTTTCCAATATATTTTTAGTATCTTTGATTATATTTTCAATTCCCATTCCATCTCTTCCAATCAGCAATCCAGGTTTTGATGTTGATATAGTTATAGATATCATGTTTCTAAATCTTTCTATTAAAATATCGTCCACCATATTATTTTTTAATTTTTTTGACAGAAACTCCCTTACCCTTATGTCTTCTTTGATATTTTGTTTATATCCTTTTTTGTTCGTAGAAAACCATTGAGATTTCCATCCGTTTAAAATTCCTATTCTTTGTCCATATGGATGTACTGTGTGTGACATATTATTTATTATTATCTTGTTTATTTTCCAACTCAACTAAAACACGAGATGTTCTCTTCCTTATTCTAGTTGATCTACCCATAGCTCTTGCTCTACCCCTTATCATCGTTACACCAGAGTCTACCATTATTTTCTTTATCGTAAGAGAGTCAGTGTTTGAGACATTTTTATCTTTTGCATTAGCTATTGCTGATTTTATGAGCTTTGAGATAACAGAAGCAGATTTTTTATTTAAAAGTCTTAAACTTTCACAAGCTGACATTGCATTTTTACCACGAACACTGTCGGCAACATATCTTACTTTTCTTGGTGCTTGTCTTATATCTTTTAAACTTGATTTCATATTATTATTTTTATTTTGCTTTCTTTGCTTGCTTTGCTGCATCTATCTCTGCTTCTTTCTTTTTTTGTTCTAGTTCTTTTTGTTGACGACCTCCGTGCCTTATAAATTTTTTAGTCATTGCAAATTCTCCAAGATAGTGTCCCACCATATCCTCTGAGATTAAAACAGGTTGATGTGTTTTCCCATTATGCACACCAAATGTGAACCCAACCATATCTGGAGAAATCTGACTGTCACGACACCAACAGTTTATCACCCCAACATCAGCAGGTTTTTTTCCTGCTATTTTTTTAAGCAATTTATAGTTTACGTTAGGTCCTTTTTTTATTGATCTTGTCATGTATTATATCTTATCAAAATTACTTTTTTTTACCAACCTTTCTTCTTCTTATAATAGTTTTATTTGAGTATTTTTTTGATTTTCTTGTTTTTTGACCTTTTCCAGATGGTTTACCCCATTTGGTTACTTGTCTTTTTCTACCTCTACTTGCTTTTCCTTCACCTCCTCCAAACGGATGATCTACTGCATTCATTGCAGAACCTCTTACTTTTGGTCTTCTACCAAGCCACCTAGAACGACCGGCTTTTCCTAGGTTCCTTAGTTTGTGGCCATCGTTACTTATCTGTCCTATTGATGCAAAACCAGATGATTGTACTTTTTTCAACTCAGATGATGGCATTTTTAGTTGTGTATACTTTCCATCGTGTCCTAGTATCTCTGCTGATATACCAGCGCCCCTTGCTATTTTTGCTCCTCCGCCTTTTTGTATCTCGACGTGATACACAGATGTACCACCAGGTATGTTTGACAATTTTGTTCTGTTACCTGGTTTAATAGGAGCATTTTCTGATGTGATAATTGTGTCTCCTTGTGACACATCTTTTGGGGTTACTACATATCTTCTTTCACCATCTTGATAACAAACACATGATATGAAAGCTGTCCTGTTTGGATCATATTCTACTGTTTCTATCTTTCCCTGTATATCTAACTTGTTATACAAAAAATCTATTTCTCTCCATTTTCTTTTGTGCCCACCCCCTCTAAACCTAGATGTGATTCTTCCAGTGTTATTTCTACCTTTTGCTCTTTTAAAACCAGAGGTCATAGATTTTACTGATTTTTTTGTAGTCAAGAGTTTTTTATATGAGACTACAACGGTACCTCTGATTCCTGCGTTTGTTGGTTTGTACTTTTTCATATTAACTTAATTTAATTTTACTTCCTTTTTTAACTTTAACATAAGCTTTTTTCATAGGATTCCTTTGCCCAGGATTTTTGCCTCCTTGTTTTCTTTGTGAGGTTTTTTTAGGTCCTTTTTTTGCAAAATAAACACAAGAAACATCAGCTCCATACATTTCCTTTACAGCAGCGCAAACATCAAAGGCAGAAGATTGTTTCTTAACTATAAATGTATATATATTTGATTCTGACATAACAGATGACTTTTCTGTTACGTGAGGTTTTATAATAACATCATTTATGTGAACACTTGTTTTTCTTTTTTGTTTTGGTAAAAATCCAACTCTTTTTTGTCTTTTTGTTTTTGTGCACACAGATCTATAGTTTTGTATTTTTGTTTCTTTTAAAGCAGACTTGTTGTCAGTCTTTTGTTCCTCTGGATTGGTATTTTTCACTTGCTCAACTTTGTCAGCTTCTTTGAGTTTTTCTTCTTGTTTGTTAAAAATTTTTTTGAGAATCATATTTTATTATTTATTTTTTCACTGTTTCTTTTGTCACTTTTTTTTTAGACACCTTCTTTGCAACTTTTTTTGTTGCTTTTTTTACACTTTTTTTAACTATTTTTTTGGTCGCGGTAGATTTTGTTTCAGTCTTTTCTTTTGTTGTTTTTTGTTTGTTTATTTTTTCTGACAATCTGTCCGATAATTTTTCCATACACTCCTCTGGGCTTACAAAAATGATGGTAGTGTGACGGAAAACATCAAGTGCATTTAAAGTATCTATGTCAGTCAAAAATAATCTATGTAGATTGCACCAACTCTTTGATTGCACAATATTTTTTTGTGGAAAAACTACCAATGTGTTTGTCTGCTCCTTTTGCCCAAAATCTTTTTTTATAGTTGATAATATTTTTGCCGCAATTTTTGTTTTTGGGGATTCTAATTTCATATTTTCTACACAGGCCACAGTATTTTCTTCTAATTTTTTTGAAAGTACTATAGAAAGTGCCTTTGCTCTTATTTTTTTATTTATTTTTTTTGAATAGTCTTTTGTATTCGTTGGACCAAAGGTAACACCACCTCCTACCCAAAGTGGAGATCTTATAGATCCGTGTCTGGCTCTACCTGTACCTTTTTGTCTGTATGGCTTTTTTCCACCCCCTCTTACCTCTGATCTGCCCTTTGTATGAGCTGTTCTTTTTCTTTGATTTGAGCTCAGTGATACAATAACTTGTTGAATTAAATCTTTGTTCCACTCTGATGTAAATATATCGGCAGGCAAGGAAACCATTTTTGAGATTTTTTTTGCTTCTTTTGTATATAGTGGTGCTTCTGTTTTCATAATATTATAATGTTTTAACTTCAATCAGTGTTCCTTTTTTTCCTGGTAGAGACCCTTTTATTAAAATTTTATTAGAATCTTTATCTGTAAAGACTATCTCCAGTCCTTTTATAGTCACTCTCTCTCCACCCATTCTGCCTCCCATTTTCATACCTTTTGGTACTCTACATCTAAGTCCACCTCCAATAGACCCAGGAGATCTTTCTGTATGTTTTTGCCCGTGAGATCTTGGACCTCCTCCAAAATTGTGTCTTTTGACGACACCGGCAAAACCTTTTCCTTTTGATATTCCAGACACATTTACCACATCCCCTTTTTGAAAAATATTAGCTATATCAATTTTATCACCTATTTTGTATTGATTTATGTCATCCACATATAATTCTTTTGTTCCTTCAAACAGCTTAACTTCTTTATCTTTTTGTTTTGTGTTTTGCTTTGCTTTTTTTTCTCCATACCCGATTTGCACAGCATCGTAACCTTCTTTTTCTTTTTTGCAAATTTTTGTGACTGTTATTTTTTCAAGTATGACTTCTGTGGCAGGGTGTACGAAACCCTCCATATCGAAGATTTGTGTCATTTTTTGTTTTTTTCCTATTGCGAATTTCATATTTTGAAAATTTATTTACCAAAGTAAATGATAAATAGTCTTTTGTTTGTGTTGCTTAAGATCTGATTTGTGCTTCCACAGAAACTCCTGCTGGTAAATCTAGATTTGAAAGTGCTTCAACCACTTGTTGTGATGGATTTATAATATCCACAAACCTAGTGTGTATTCGCATTTCAAATTGTTCTCTTGCTGTTTTAAATACAAAAGGAGCTCTGTTTACTGTATATTTTTTGATTTTTGTTGGTAGATTTACAGGTCCTACTATCTCTACATTTAACCTTATTCCAGTTTCAACAATTTGTTTTACTGACAAGTCTAATATATTAGGTTCATAAGCTTGTACTCTAACTCTTAGTTTAGAATTATCAGTCTTTTCTGCACTGCTTTTTGTTTTTTTTGTTGCTGACATTTCTAATTAATTATTTTGTGATCTTTACAACCACACCAGCTCCAACGGTTTTTCCTCCTTCACGGATTGCAAATCTTTGTTTTTCTTCCATAGCAATCGGTGCTACAAGATTTACATTTACATTGACTGTATCTCCAGGCATAACCATTTCTGCACCTTCTTTTAATACAACCTCACCTGTTACATCAGTTGTCCTAAAGTAGAACTGTGGTTTGTAACCTTTCATAAAAGGAGTATGTCTTCCTCCTTCCTCTTTTGATAGAACATAGATTTCTGCTTCAAACTCTGTGTGTGGTGTTACTGATCCTGGAGCAGTTAAAACCTGACCTCTTGTCATATCTTCTTTTTTCTTTCCTCGTAGCAATATACCAGCATTATCTCCTGCCATACCTTCTTGCAGTTGTTTGTTAAACATTTCAATACCTGTGACTGTGGTTTTTGAAGTGTCTTTTATACCAACTATCTCAACCTCTTCTCCAACCTTTACTACACCTCGTTCAATCCTACCAGTAACAACTGTTCCACGACCCTCAATAGAGAAGATGTCTTCTATAGGCATAAGGAAAGGCTTTTCCATATCTCTTTCTGGCATTGGGAAATATTCATCCATTTTGTCTATCAACTCTAGTACTTTTTTAGACCACTCTCCATCTGCGCTGTCTTCTTCAAGTGCTTTCAATGCTGAACCTTTTATTATTGGCGCTTTCTCCCCGTTGTAACCATATTTTGTAAGAAGGTCTCTAATCTCCTCTTCTACAAGCATCACCATATCTTCATCATCTGTCATATCACATTTGTTTATGAACACCATTATGTTTGGTACACCAACTTGCCTTGCTAAGAGAACGTGCTCTCTTGTTTGTGGCATGGCACCATCAGTAGCCGATACAACAAGTATAGCTCCATCCATTTGTGCAGCACCTGTTATCATGTTTTTTATGTAGTCAGCGTGACCTGGGGCATCAATTGCAGCGTAATGTCTTTTTGGTGTTTCAAACTCAGAGTGAGCAATAGAGATAGTTATACCTCTTGCTTTTTCCTCCGGAGCTTTGTCCAGTTCATCAACCTGTTTACTTGTAGCCACATACCCATCACCTTTTTTGCTCAAGACACTCAATATTGCTGCTGTAAGTGTGGACTTACCATTATCAACGTGTCCTATTGTTCCCACATTCATGTGTGGTTTGTTTCTGTCAAAATCTACCATATATAATTATTATTAAAATTTATAAATAAGGGTTTGGTTTTC
>JABABE010000078.1 GCA_014238395.1 Candidatus Kaiserbacteria bacterium | reverse complement strand
TATCCCAACCTTTTAAATATAACCGCAACAAATTTTTCAAACACAAAACCAGTAGGTCCAAATTTAAAAATAGACTTTTTTATAGAATATTTCATTGATGTTGGCTTGTGCTCTCTGTTCAAGGTTTCATAAGCTTTTTTATATATATTCTCAGTTGTCTTTAGAGCACCAATTTCCATAGATATTTCATCAGTGATTTTCTCAGCTATTTTCTTACTAGCACCAGATCTTATTAAAGATCGGTATATTAATTTAGGCTGGAATTTGACCATTCTTCCATCTCGTTTTTGAATAAGATTTGACATGACAATATAACTATATTACCACCCCTCCACAAACACACTCACCTTCTTTTGTATAAAAAACTATAGATTGTCCAGGAGGCACAAGAACAGGATCTTTTAAAAGAAGAGAATTTTTGTTGATATTTTCAACTTTTACACTCTCTCCATGATATCTGTATTGTATATACAAATCCTTATTATAAAAATTATCTGACAAAACATTTTGATTTTTTATCTTGATGATGTTACTTTTAAACAAATTTAGGTCTTTTTTACAAGCAACAGTAATTGTATTTTTTATAATATTTTTTGAAACTACATATAACTTTTCTTTTATTTTTTGCTTATTTGTGGAAAATCCATGCCTCTGCCCTGGTGTATAAAAAGCACTGCCAATGTGACTTCCTATTACAGAGTCTTTGTGTAATACATCACCTTTTTTTGGTTTTATATATTTTGATAAAAAGTTTGAAAGCTTTACGTTTCCAACAAAACATATTCCTTGACTATCTTTTTTTGAATATGTAAATAAATTTTGTTTTTCTGCAATTTTTCTAACACTATCCTTTGTCAAATGCCCTATTGGAAAAATTATTCTATCTAAAATTTTTTTATCTATCGCCCACAGAAAATATGTTTGGTCTTTTAATTTGTCCTCTGCTTGAAAAAGTTTTTTTGTATTATTGATATTTTTAATCTGTGCATAATGTCCTGTTGAAATCATAGAAGCACCGTCTTTTATTGCGAAATCAAAAAAAATTTTAAATTTTATATATTTATTACACAGCACATCTGGATTTGGTATATTTCCTTTCTTATATTCATTTACAAATTCATTCACAACAAGGTTTTTATATGAATCGTTCATATCAATCTCTTTGTATGGCACTTTCAATCTCGCGCAAATGCGAATTGCATCTAGTCTTTCTTTTTTAAAATCACAAAAAATGTCCTCGTCTGTAAACGGAATCATAAAAACGCCAACAACATTGTAACCAGCTTTTTTTAACAAATACAAAGACACAGAAGAATCAACTCCTCCAGAAACCGCAACATATACTTTTTTTTTCATTAGATATATTTTCGTTTATTTATATTGTGTTGTTTTAATGTCTCAGAAAAGTAAGTATTTCCATACCTGTCTGAAAGAAAATATAGATAATCAGAAGGTATGTCATTTATAACGGAATCTATTGCTTTTATACTAGGACTTCCAATCGGAGTTGGCGGCAACCCCTTGTTTACATATGAGTTGTAAGGATTGTCAATTTTCAAATCTGCTGTTGTAAGATTATATGTATTTTTACCATTAATATATTTAAAAGACACATCTACTTGCAGTGGAATACCTCTCTCTAATCTGTTTTTTAATACACCAGAAATTTTTCTCTGGTCATCTTTTTTATATGCCTCTAATTCAACAATTGAAGATAAAATTAAAATTTCATTGAAATTTAATTGTTTGTTTTGATAATCTTTTTTTATTTCTCTTGTTTTTTTATCGAAAGTTTTTTTCATAATTTGTAGCACTGTTTGTGGATCAGGTGTCTTAGCTTGTGCTAAAAAATATGTCTCAGGATACAGCATTCCTTCGTATATAGACGCTTCTTTTATAAAATTTTCTGTATCAAAGTCTTGAAAATTCTTTTGAAGAATGCCCGCAATCTCATATACATTACTTCCATTTGGTACTTGTACTTTAACAACTGCTGTTTTTTTGTTAGTGCTTGTTATATGATACGCAAGAGTAAAAACACTATGTTCTTTTTCTAAATAATAATTCCCTCGCCGTACTACACCACCATGAAAAAAAACAGATAACTTAAACAATATTGGAAAACTTATTAAATTATCGTTTTTAAGATTTTCTGCAACATTGCTTACCGTTTCACCATTTTCTATATTAAATAATACTGGGTATCGTGTTTTGTTGTTGTGTACTGGATAAAAAACATTAAGCAAAGTAAGTAAAAAAAGCAACACAAAAAAATCAAAAAACAATGTTTTGTTTTTATTTATATAATTTATCATCTTGGAATATTCTTTGGGGCATTTATATTTTTTGCAGTACTATCTTTTTTATTAAACATATCTATTTCTGTAAATGGAAAATGAAATACAGATGCCAACTCTTCTGTGGAAAAAACCATATCCTTTGGTCTTTTGTTTTTTAGTATTGTTTCCCAAAACACCGAACTCAAGAAGAAAACTCTGTCTTTAAATAAATTAAATATTTCAAAATTAAGTTCATTTGCAGCCTTTTTATCTATAAATTTAGAATCCAGTTTTACCAAGCTTTTTCTAAATCCACTCAATTTATTTGAGATTAATAGTTTAGATGCAACAATTTTGTTCAACCTAGAATTAAAAACATTGAAAAAGTTTTTCATCAAAGAATCTACATCATCTCTAAAATTATTTTTTTCCGCAAAATACAGTGTACGTATCCCTACATCAAAAAATAATTTGTTTTTCTTTCTCTCAATATCTTCTGCTTGTGCTTTTTTATATTCTGAAACCACTGTCACAGATTTTTCTTTTTCATCTTTTTCTTTTTCACCTTTGTCTGAATGAATATCTTTTATTTCCTTGTCAGCCAATTCGTTATATCCTTCAAATTCCCAGAATTTTTTTTCAAAAAATGCCTGATCTTTTCTTTGTTTGAAATCATCATCATCATGTTTTTGTACGACATATTGAATACATACAGTTTCATGCTCACCAACCAAATTAAATAGTTCATACAACTCATGCAGCTGGTCTTTTACTGTTTGTTTCTGATCTTGTGAAATATATTGTTTGGATAAGTGCACATCTTCTTCTTTTTTATAATTTATGTAAGTTTTTATAGGGAAATGGTTGTCTTTTTTCATAGTCCACTCTGCAGCAGAAAGTTTGTATTCTCTTGCATTGAATTTAAAGTTTTGTGTGTAGTCTTCAACTTCATGGACTAATAAACTAGGCATATGTGCAAACAAACTTTTTTTTGTAGAAACTAGTTGTTTTTTCGGTGTGCGGATATAAAACGACATATTTCCACCAGAAGACACTATCTCAAATGAATGTTTTTCTTGAACAGAACCTTTGTAGTATTTATTAATCAAACCTGATGGTTTTTTCATATTATGGTGCAGTGAAATTAAAAAAGATTCCATGAAATCAGGTGTTTTATCAAATCCTTTTGGAATTATTATTTTCAATAAAACATTATCAGAATTTACTACTTCTTTGAACTGTCTGAAACTTAAAAACAAACTCCAAAATGATACAAAAAATAATGCGACAACTAGTATAAGACTAATTAAAATTAGAAAAATGAAAAATAAATGAAAAATAACTCGTATTATTTGGACAGATTGTGATATGAAAAGATAGTCTACCCCGTAAACCCTATCTTCAAAACCGGAAAATACAAATAGTTCATTAAAAAATAACAATCCTAAGACTCCTGCGACAAAAAAAATTGTGATGAGTGGTCTTATTAGCATGTTATATGACTGAGTAAGATCCGTCTTTGTTTATTTTGAATACATTCTTATCTTTTAGTGCCCTTATGATTGTGTTATCCATTACCTTTCTTTCTTCCTTTACCAGTTTGAGTATTTCATTTTGGTTTAATTTTTTATTTTTGTTTTCCAAAAGAATACATTTTGTTATTTCTTGTGTTGTACCATGTCTACAACTATCTGATTTCAAATCATATAATCCTCGTCCAACTGTTACAAATTTATCAGATCTAACCAATTCATTGTGACAAACATCAGATAATACCTTTTTACCTTTTAATTTTGAAATCCTTTCTGAAATATCTTTGAAATGTAATGGTTCTTTTGTGTGTCTTAAAACAAGTCCAATGTAACTATTCAAATTTTTTAGATTTATTTCTGGTTGATCCACAGAACCCCACTCTCCATAAGGATTCATTGTTATTTTATTTGATAATGACAACCACATATTTTTATATTTTTTTCCATGATCTTTTAGCTTTGGTTGTATTTTTTCAAAAGATTCAACTAACAAATCTTCAATTTCTTTTCTGTAATATAATTTATTTGGATTTTTTTTCAATTTTTTATGTAGATGTTCAAACACTTTTACTAAAGATGTTGTTATTTTAGTGTCAGATGTCCAATGCTCTTTTAGATGATTACTCTGCTTGTTTTGATAGAAAACATTTATTATACTTAATAACAAATAAGTATATTTATCTTCTATAGACTCTTTGTGCTTGTCTCCTCGTATTTGAATATTAATATCTTCTTCAAGTAAAATATATCCATACCGAGAAAAAATTTTTTTCACTTCTTTTTGCAAATTCAAAAAATTTTTATTCTTGCTACCTGCTATTTTTTGTAAAATAATATTTAAAATTTGTCTTATTCTTTCCCTTGTCAAAGATATGCTGTTGCCTATTTCTTGCAATCCTTGTCTGTGCCCACCGTCAAGACCGTAACGTTTAATTAAAATATTACGCTGTTTTTCAGTTAACGTGTTTATAATCTCATCCAAAACTTGTTTTACATATAATTTCATACCTTATATTATATAATAAAAAAACAGAAATGTGAAGTTATTTAACCTTGCTCAGTGTAATCGTGTTAGTTTTAGCACAATCTTCTATTGGTACACCTATCATACTTATTATTAAATCATTAATTTTTATAAATTTTTTCTTTTTTAAAATTTTTGAGGCAAATTCAATTGCTTCTGGTAAAGTCTTCATTCTTTTTTCACATAAAAAAACTTTTGCACCCCAACATATATTCAGCTGTTTTACTGTTTTATTATTTGTAGAAAAAACAAAGATATTTGATTCTGGTCTAGTTGAAGAAATAAAGCGAACTGAATTTCCAGATCCTGTAAATAAAATTATTCCTTTTGCTCCAGCTTCATTTGAAAGAGATGTTGCATGGTATCCTATTAGATTTGATATGACTTCATTTTTATTACCGACAACAAAAGGTATTTTATATTTTGATTCATCGTTGTTTTCAACATAAGTTATAATCTTTTGTAAAGTTTCCACCACCCTAACTGGATATTTTCCAACAGCGGTTTCGCCGGAAAGCATAATGGCGTCTGCCATATCAAACACAGCCGAAGCAGCATCATTAATTTCCGCTCTTGTGGGCGTTTGATTTACAATCATACTTTCCATCACTTGGGTAGCGACAATGATCGGCTTTTGTTTGGCTCTGGCTTTTTTTATTAATTGCTTTTGAAATACTGGTACTTTTTGAAATGGTATTTCTACACCTAAATCTCCTCTGGCTATCATCAACACATCAGATTCATCAACAATTTCATCTATATTATTTAAAGCTTCTGGTTTTTCTATTTTTGATACTATCAAAAGGTCTGACTTGTGTTTTTTTAAAATTGATTTTAAATGAGATATATCGTTTACAGATCTTACAAACGAAAGTGCAACAAAATCAAAATCGTATTTAATAATCATTTTTAAATCCTCTTTGTCTTTTCCTGTCAATGCATCCAGTGATGTAGTGGTATTTGGTAGGTTGAAACCTTTATTTGATTTTAATTTACCACCATAAACTACCATACACTCAAGTGTTTTATCTTTTCTTTTTTTTATAACCTCCAAAACAATATTTCCATCGTCAATTAGTATTCGTTGTTTTGGTTTTAAGTCTTTATATAAATCCTTATATAATACAGATACAATTTTGTCATTTGATATAATTGCTTCGGAAGTTACAATTATTGTTTTACCATTTGCAAGAGTTGTACCTTCTAAAACCTTGCCTATTCTTAATTTTGGTCCCTGTAAATCGCCTAATAAAGCGATATTATGATCATGTTTTTTATTGAGTGTTTCCAAATTTAAAATTATCTTTTTGATGATTTTTTCATCATCTATATGTGAAAAATTTACTCTAAAAATATCAACTCCGGAAAGTATTAATTTTTCCATTACTTTTATATCTATAGTAGACGGTCCTAATGTCGCTATGATTTTTGTCTTTGAAAATGGTGATTTTTTCATTTGTGTTTGCTAGATAATAACATATTAAATTTTAAATACTATTACATCACCATCTGAAACAATATAATTTTTCCCCTCTGTTCTTAATAAACCCAAATCTCTTGCCTCTGAGTAAGATTTTTGTTTTAGTAAATCATTGGTAGTTATTACATCAGCTTTTTTGAAATTGGTTTTAAAATCTTCGTGTATTGCCGAGCCAGCATCTTTTATGTTTGTATTTTTTCTGATAGTCCACGCGCGAGTCTCCTCTTCTCCTGTTGTAAAAAATGTTATGAGTTCTAACATTTTATATGCTTTTTGTATAAAAACTTCTACCCCAAAAGCATCCATTTCAAAAGTTTTTCTAAGTTCTGCAGAATCGGTTTCGTCTTTTATTTCATGCTCTGTTTTTGCATCAAGCTCTATATAATCTAAATTCTTATCTTTGAGATATTTAATTATTTTTTCATATTCATCTTTATTTTGCGGATCTTTTTTTTCTGAAGCCGATATATTTAAAACATATAAGAATGGCTTGCTGCTTATTAGACCTAATTTATTAAAAACAAACGCTTCATTTTTTTCATACTTATCTTCTGTTAATTTTGTATTCTCTTCCAGATTCTTTTTTGCTTTCGTAAGTACTTCTTTTTCAAAAAGTGCTTCTTTGTCACCTTTTTTACACTCCTTTTCTATTTTTGATAAATATTTTTCTATTATATACAAATCAGATAATGATAATTCTGTGCTAATTATGTCCAAATCTCTTAATGGAGACACACTTCCTTCTGTATGGATTATATCTTTTGAATCAAAAACACGTATTACTTGCGCTATCGCATTTGTACTTTTGATGTGTGATAAAAATTCGTTTCCTAGCCCTTCTCCTAAAGAGGCACCTGACACAAGCCCTGCAATATCTACAAAAGATACCGTTGCGTTTATTGTTTTTTTTGAATTAGAAAATTTTGATAACTTCTCTAGGCGAGAGTCTGGCACAGATACCACACCTACAGAAGGATCAATTGTACAGAATGGATAATTTTCCATAGGAACAGAATGATTTGTAAGAGTATTAAAAAGAGTGCTCTTTCCAGCATTTGGTAAACCAACTATGCCAATAGACAAAGACATAATTTATATTCCAAGTGATCCGAATTTTTTAATTTTCTTGCTCCATTTTTCTTTCTTTTTATCCGATGAAGAACTTGGTCCAAAAGAATCTACACGCACAGGAGAAACACCTGAAAAGTTTAAAATACCACGAGCAAGTTCGTTTGAATAATCTCCCATTTTTCTTTTTGTTTCTGACGGTGAATAAGAGCCACACCAAATAAAAATATGTGCCAACTTTCCTTTAAGCATCGGGACTAACGTTGTTGTTCTATTTCCATCAGAATCTTTTTTGAACTTAAAAGCAAACCCTGGAAGAAAAGATCTGTCAAATATTCCTTTCATTTTTGCTGGCATAGCACACCACCAATTTGGATATATAAAAACCAGTGTGTCTGCCCATTTTATATTATCTTGAAATTTTACCAAATCCTGCTCAAGTTCTTGTATTTTATGATACCCGCATTCAAGTACAGGATTAAAATCCATCTCTGAAAGTTTTGTTACACGCACAGTATGAATACCTGTTTTTTTTATTCCATCTAAGTAAGAGTCTAAAATCATTGATGTGGATGATTTTATATTTGGGTCTCCGTAAAATACAAATATTTTTTTAGGTTTTTTGTTTCTTCTAATAATCATTTTAGACTTTTAGTATTATTTTTTTGTGATCTAGATATAACATACGTAATAGAAAAGAATACTCCAAATGATATTGCAATCACTGCTATCATTGATAAAATAGATTTTACGAAAATAGAAGTGTCTATTGCTCCCACTAAAATTACATTTACATAAAAATGGAATAACGCCAAAAACTGCCAACATCCGACTATTATAGGAACAATAAATTTTTTGTCTATAATGTGTTTTGATAATAAAATCGAGCTAACAAACACAACCAACACTGTGAAAGATTTTATGACAAATTCTAGTGAATTTTCAATATTGTTGTCATATAAATAAAGTATTAAATTAAAAATCGCTATAGCAAAAACTATGAACATACCAATTCTCAAAAGTTTATATATCAAACCTTGCATTTTCGCACACCCAGCGTCTTCTGGATGTAAAATAAAGTAAAAATAAAACACAATCGCTACAACAGAAACACCACCTAGTAAGGTAACAGCAAAGTTTTCTATAATTGATGTTATTAAATCCATATTATTGTTGCATCATTTTTTGAATTTGTGATTGATATTTTTTCATTACAGAAACAGATGCAAGCATTTTATCTTGCCCATTTTTAACATTTTCATTAATTTCATTATTAATTTTTTTAAAAAAATCTGGGTTTTCATCAACCATCTTCATAATTACTTTTTTTTGATTTTCTGGAAGATTTTTTAACTGTTTTTCCAATTGTTTTTTTATTAAAAAATCTTTTAATCCCATATAAATATTATAATACATATAATGAATATTAAAAAGATAAAAGGCTTTAAGGAAAAAGTATTATTTGTAGTCTCTAATATAAAAAAGGGATCTACTTTGTCATACAAGCAAGTTGCAGAAAAATCAGGGAAACCCCTAGCATATAGAGCAGTGGGTAGTATTATGAGAAAAAATAAAGAGAAAAACATACCATGCCACCGAGTAATAAAATCTAACAACACTGCTGGAGAATTTAATAACGGTGGTACTTTTAGTAAACTAAAAAAGCTTCAATCGGAGGGTGTGTCGATCTATAAATAAATTTTATTATTTAGATTAAAGGTTATTTTTCTTTTTTTTTGTACATCTTGGACACCTACACACATTTTTTATGTATTCATCAAAATATTCTTTTCCATAGTCATAAGAGAGTTCTATTCCTTTTTGAATGTTTCTTATTGCAGATATATATACTCTTTTGCCTTTTATATCTGTTTCGCAATTTGGAATACAAGAATGATTAATATATCTTGCTATATTATATCTAGGAGATCCATTTATGACCCAATTGCTATTTACTTCAAACAAATATTTTCCACCAACATAAGAAGATTTTTCTGTTGTTATCAGTGGACCATAATATTCAATTACAAAAGATCCTTTTTTAATATCTTCTGCTGCAAAAAGCCCTAAACCTGAAGACCCTCTTTTTACATCTAGTGAATACTTTTCTTTTCTATGTTTTTTCATTCTTTTATTTTGCAATTTTTACAGCATCTTCGAAACGTACAGAAAGTAGTGTAGAAGATCCATTTTGATCCATGCTTAAACCATAGATTACATTTGCACGAGACATTGTCTCTCTATTGTGAGTAACCACTACAAGCTGTGTTTTTTTCGACATAGCCTCAAGCATATCACCATACTTCTTTGAGTTTGCCTCATCCAACGCTGCATCAGTTTCATCTAAAACCATAAATGCAGGTGGGGTTATTTGGGATAATGAAAAAAGCAATGCTATGGAAACAAGCGATCTTTCTCCTCCAGATAATTGCTCAAGTTCTTTGACCTTTTTTTGTGGCAAAGATATAGCAATGTCTATACCCATTTTTTCTTCAAATTTTTGTTCTGTGTCTTCATCATCCTTAATCTTTTTCTGATTTTTTACCAATTTTATTGATGCAGTACCACCACCAAATAAAATATTGAATAATTTTTCAAACTCTTTGTTTATAGACGATATCCCTTTTTTAAATTTTTCATCTATTTCCTTTTGCAATCTGCTAATTGTATCTTTTAATATGGCTATACTCTCTTTCAAATCAAAGATTTCTTTTTGTAAGAAGTCATATCGTTCTTTTGTTTTGTTGTATTCTTCTAAAGTAGATTCATCTAACCCTACACCGATTTCTTCTAATCGTATTTTTAACCTTTCAAGATTTTTTTTGAAACTTAAAATTTTTTCTCTGCCTAACAAGTCATTTTCAATAGAATCAGATATTAAAGAATCATAAGTGTGCCCTATTAAAGCCTCACATTCATTTTTTTCTTGATCATATTCAAACACATCTCTTTTAATTTGATCATTGTTTCTATTGCAATCGCTCAAGTCTCTATCGTTTTTATTTTTTTGTGCAAACAGATCAAGCATTTGTTTTTCCTTGATTTGAGTACTTTCTATTACACTATCTTGTGATTTTTGTATTTCTTTCAGCTCTTCAAGAAGAATTGATTCTTTTTTCTCTATATTCACAATTTCTAAATTCTTTTTTTCTATTTCTCTATCAATATCAGTATCTTTTTCCTGCAAATCTTTTTCATTTGTGGGCTCTTTTTCAAGTATATTAGCTAATATATTTTTAATTAAAATGAAAGATTTTTTAAATTCATCAACATCAGTGGTGTCTTTGTGTGAATCTATGATATCAAACACTTCTTTATGTGCTTTTGATATATCCTCTGACTTTATATACGAATTACTAAAATCATGCTCATCTAAAAAGGAATTTTTGTGCTCTTTTTTACCTTCAAGTCTACCAAGTTCTCTTGAAATTTTATCTTTTTCGATTCTAAGTTCTGATAATTTATTTTCTATTTCATTATTTTTTTCTTTATGCTCATTAATAATTTCTGTAAATTTTTTATCTAATCTCGAATCCTTAATTTTTAATGAGAACTCATTATCCAAGATTTGCAACTCCTTATATTTATTATCATATTGAGTAGTCCAATGATTTATGTATGTTTTTTGAACAACAAAATAATATCTGTATGCTTTTATTAATTCCTCTTTCAGTTTTTCTGCTCGTCTGTGCTTACTCACTTGTTTTTCTAAAAAAGAAAGATGTATTTTAACTTCCCTAATTAGTCCAGAGACTTTGCTTATATTTTCCAATGTTTTCTTTATTTTTTTTTCACTATCATTTTTTTTATATTGCAAATGTTTCAAACCAAGTCCATCCTCAATCATTTCTTTCCTCTCTTCTGGATTTGAATTTAGTATTCTGTCAGCGCCTCCTTGTGAAATTATATGATGCCCTGTGGGTCCTATGTTTACACTAGCTAAAATTTCAAGTACATCTTTTAATCTTACTGGTGTATTATTTAATTTATATTCGTTTTCTCCATTCTTATACACAGTTCGCTCTAACACAAGCTCATCAAAAGAAACTGTAGAAAAAAAATTATCATTATTGTTAAAAACGATTTTTACACTCGCATTATTATGAGATGACAAGTTTTTATGCCCGTGATATATTAAGTTTTCACCTTTTTTAGATCTTAAAATTTTCATAGACTGTTCCCCTAAAACAAATCGAAATGATTCAGTTATGTTTGATTTACCTGATCCGTTTGGTCCAACTACTGCAACAATTTTGTCATTAAAAATAATATCTTTTTTTTCTGAAAAAGATTTAAAGCCCTTTAAGGTAAGTGATTTTAACCGCATAAGTTAATTATACTTCTTAATTGCCTCAGTAGCTGCCATAAATTCAGCAGATCTTTTGGAATCGCCTGTTCCGCTAGAAATTATTTTTCCATTTACACTGACATTAACAGTAAATTTTTTTCTGTGATCTGGTCCTGATTCATTTGTAACCATATAATTTGGTATGCATTTATATTTTTTTTGAGTCAGTTCTTGCAATTGTGTCTTTGAGTCTTGCCAATCTTTAGATTTAGCAAGTGCGTCAACTTCTGCGAAAAAATATTTTTCCACAAACGAAAATGCCTCATTAATGCCCCCATCTAAATAAATTGCACCTATTAATGCTTCAACAACATTTGCCAAAACTATGAAACCGCTTTTTGCCTTAACATTTACGCCTTTTGATATAAGCACAATGTCTTCTAAATCTAGTTTAGATGCAGTTTGATAAAGTGAGTTTGTATTAACCACAGACGCTCTAATTGAAGACATAGAACCTTCTTCTAAATCTGTATATTTTTTATATAGATACTCAGTTATGCACATCTGTAAAACAGTGTCGCCAAAATATTCCATCCTCTCGTTGTGTGTATACCCTATATTTTCATTGACAAACGATTTGTGAGTAACTGAAATCTGTAGCAAATTTTTATCATTAAACGTATAAAATATTTTTTTTTCTAGTTTTTCAAATCTTTTTTTATTTATTTTATCAATCATGTCCAAATGTATTAACTGGTATCAGTGTTTTTTTTAATTTCCTCTACCCCTAACTTTATTACAGAATTCAAATCTTTGTATTTTTTAAGATCATTAATTTTGTCAAAATCAACCCACTTTGCTTCGACCAGTCCATCAATGTTTCCTAAAACAAGATTGTCTTCTTCTGAATACAATAAAAAGTATTTTACATCTTTTCTTATTGGTCCTTCTGGAGGATGAGATACGAATGATATGCTATTTAATTCTGAAACTACATAAGTGTTTGATAGACCTAATTCTTTTTGTGCACATTCACGAACTGCGATAGATGGATCATCTTTTTTATCTATGTTTTTTTTAGGTAATGTCCATTTACCAGAAACGTCTTTTACAAACGCAAAAGAAAGGCTATCATTTTTTTTTGTATAAACAAGTGCGCCTACAGAGAATTTGATTTTTTTTGCAGGTGTGTGTTCTTCTATTTCTTTACCTTCTGTCATTTGTTCATAAACTTTTCCAAGCACACCATTTATAAATTTATAACTTTGTGGTCCTCCAAATTTTTTTGCAATTTCTATTGCTTCATTTATCGCTACTTTTGGTGGTGTTGATAAATCATTACCAAATAGTATTTCAAACAATCCTATCCTGAGAATATTCCTGTCAACGATAAGTATTCTATCTATTGGCCAATTTGTTGCTACAGACTCTATTATCTTATCCAATTCACCTCTCTTCGATGCAATTCCCTTTAATATTATTTGAGCATAAGCCTTATCTGCTGAGAGATCTTTTAATTCTTTGTTGATTCTATCAAAAATCTTTATTAAATTATCTAAACTTGGTTCTTTGTTATGGAACTCATCTTCGAATAAAGTTTGCAATATTGTCTCCCTTGTGATGTTTCTTTTAGAAGCCATATTTTATATGTTTTTAAAGCAGGTTAATTATATATAAATATTATATCTATATTTTTAACTCACCCTCTGTGTTACCTTTCGCAGCAATTATCTCACTTTCTTTTGCTTTATTTTCATCTTCTGTTAAATTGTTCTGTTGTTTCTTTGATTTTTTATCTGCCTTCCTTCTCATTATTCTTTCTTCTCTTTTTGACATGTCCATAACAACTCTTCCTTTGTATTTACCATCAACAGATACACGGTGTGATTTAGTTACTCCGTCTTCGTTTTTAGAATGTGACAAATTCTTAACTCCGTGGTGTGAGCGCCTTGATCCTGTTTTTGATTTTGTCATTCTCATTCTTGCTGACATGTTTATATTATAACCATGTGCTTATGAAAAATCAAACATTTTAATACTAAAATCTGGAACAAAATGTTTTTCTGTGCATTTTTGAGAGTCCATATTTTTTTATTGCTTTTATATGGTCCTTTGTTCCGTACCCTTTGTTTTGGTTTAGTGAGTAATTCTTATATTCTGTGGACAAATTATCCATAAATAAATCCCTTTTGACTTTCGCATACACAGATGCTGCAGATATGGAAATCTCTTTTTGATCCCCCTTGATAATGGATTTCTGCCTATATATGCTTGGTGCACTGAGGGTTCCATCTAATAAGACATATAAATCATCATCAGTACAAAAATTAATTTTTTTAAGAACATTTTCTGTCGCTTTACTAAGTGCATAAACTATACCCTTGGTATCTATTATTTCTGATGAAATAAAGGAGGTAGAACAAAAAATAATTTTATTTTTTTCAGCTTCCTGTAATTTCAAAAACCATATTTCCCTTTGATTCTTTGTTAATTGTTTGGAATCTTTGATTTTAAACAATAAATTTTCAGCCATTTTTTGCTTTTTAAGCACACACATACCTACTGTTACAGGTCCAGCGACACTTCCTCTGCCAACTTCATCAATTCCAACAATATATTTCATTACAAATATAATACTCTAAATAATGAGTGAGTATATAATAGTATTATGAAAGACCAAGCCTTTGGATACATAAATGTACATACTCATTATTCACTTTTAAACGGAACGGTAAAAATACCAAAAATAGTAAAAAAAGCAAAAGAATTAAATTGTGATTTTTTAGCACTTACTGATATTTCAAATATGTATGGTTCGATAGAATTTTATAAAGAATGTCAAAAAAATAAAATTAAACCAATACTCGGTGTGTCTGTATTCATTGAAAGACAAAGTCAAACCAGCTCCCACACCATACTCCTTGCAAAAAATTTATTAGGTTATAAAAATTTAATAAAAATTATAAACAATGCACAACAGAACACAAATAGCAATACAGCTTGCATATCTGAGTCCGATTTAATAAAACATTTTAATGGTTTAGTGCAGATAATACCCTTTCAAAACTCTATTATTGATGAGGATTTAAAACAAAAAAATTTTATAAAAGCAGCTGCCACAATACAATCACACAAAGATGTATTCGGTGATGATATCTATATAGGGATATCTCCAACTGTTGATATTGAAATGTACACATCTTTTGCAAAAGAAGCAGGAATAAAAACTGTATTACAGCACCCAGTTTTTTATCTGGAAAAAGAAGATAAGGAAATTAGAGATGTGGTAATAAGAATTAAACAAAATAAATTATCAAATAAGGAAGAAGAATTGTATGATTACGATTTCTCTTTTTGTGATTTAAAAAAATATAAAAATCAATACAAAGAAGCTTTTGATTCCCTAGATGAAATAAATGAAAAGACTGAAGAATATCTTGAATTTGGAAACTGGATTTTTCCAGAAGTAAAATTAGAGCACAAAGACAACTATGAAGAAGAATTTATCTTTTTAATAGAAGAATCACTGTTGAACAAAAAAGACATAGAGGATACAAAAATAGTTCGCGATAGAATAAAAACGGAATTAGAAATCATTAAAAATAAAGGGTATATCAGATACTTCTTAGCAGTGTTAAACATAGTGCAATTTATGCATAAAAATAAAATACCTACAATGACTCGTGGTTCTGCTGCCGGATCACTCATTGCATATATTCTCTCTATTAGTAACGTAAATCCTCTCAGATATAAAATACCGTTTGAGCGATTTTTAAATCCTTATAGACCATCAGCACCAGATATAGATATAGATATAGCAGATGATAAGAGAAATCTTGTTATAGATTTTATATCTCAAAGTTTTGGAAAGGATCGAGTGGCACAAATAGGTACATTTGGTACTATGAGCGCAAGAGCTGTTGTTCGTGACGTTGCAAGAGCATTAGGTCACTCATATACAGTTGGAGACAGAATTGCAAAATTAATACCCTTTGGGTCGCAAGGACATATGATGACCATTGACAGAGCGTTAGAAGAGTCAAAAGATTTAGTAGAATTTTGTAAAATGGAAATCCCCAATAAAATCTTAGAAACATCAAAAAAAATTGAAGGAAATGTGAGACACATTTCAAAACATGCAGCTGGAGTTTTGATAACACCAAAAAGCACAGATAATTATATACCTGTCGAATACGATAAAAAATCATTAGACCAAAACATACCAATAACACAATACAATATGCATTCAGTAGAAGAACTTGGCTTACTAAAATTTGATATACTTGGAATCTCATATCTCGCTATCTTAGCTAGCGCACGTGACAGGGTTAATAAAAGATTTAACAAGAAAATTGATTTATCGAATATACCTATCGATGACAAAACAACATTTGATTTCCTTTCTTCCGGAAACACTGTCGCAGTATTTCAATTGGGTGGACAAGGTTTAACACAAACAGTTAAAAAACTTCGACCAGAAAATATATCAGACATAGCAGCCATCATTGCACTTTACCGTCCAGGACCTATCAAAACCATAGATGAATACATAGCTAGAAAAAATGGACAGAGAACAACTCAAGCATTTCATCCTAAAATGGAACCTTTTTTGAAAGATTCATATGGATTACTTGTATATCAAGATGACCTACTGTACACAGCACTCACACTTGCAAACTATACATGGGAAGAGGTAGATATCTTCAGAAAAGCAGTCGGTAAAAAAATACCAGAGCTTATGGCAGAACAAGAGGTTGAATTTAAGGCTAGATGCGTAAAACACTCAAAGATGACTAAAAAAGAAGCTGAGAGTGTATGGGAACTTTTTGATCCTTTTACTGGATATGGATTTAATAAAGCACATGCTTACAGTTACGCGATGATTTCATATCAAACAGCATACATGAAGGCAAACTACACAGCAGATTATATGGCAGCTGCCTTGACCTCTGAGGCTGAGAATTACGATCGATCTGTGACATTTTTTAGTGAATGTAAAAAGATAGGCATACCGATACTAACACCAAACGTAAATAAAAGTGTGTATGTTTATAGTGTTGAAGAAGATGATGATAAAGACACAATTAGAATTGGTCTCAAAAGCATAAAAAATCTTGGTACAAAAGTAGCACTATCAATAGTAGAAGAAAGAGAGAAAGGTGGAAATTTTACAAATATAGAAAATTTTTTACAAAGAATGTCTTTTTATGGTGTTATAAATAAAAAATCACTCGAAGCTCTTGTTTGTTCTGGAACTCTTGATAAATTTAATACTAGAGCAACATATATGGAAAATATAGATTTACTACTTAAGTATGAAAAAGAAATTAAACAGACAAAAGAATCATCGCAAGAAAGTTTATTTTCTAACAATGTCTTGCGATCTAACTTAATTTTAGAAAAGAAAAAAGATGATTCAAAAGCACAAAATCAGTTTTGGGAGAAAGATTTGTTGGGTGTTTATATCTCTGGGCATCCTGTTACAAAATATAACAAAAATAGCACTTTCCAAATAGAAGATGTTGTAAAAAGTAATGTTGGTGAATTTGTTTCCATAAATGCAGTAATTACAAAAATTAAAAAGGTAAAAAATAAAAAAGGTGGTACTATGTTATTTTTTATGGTCGAGGATGAGTATGAAACTATAGAAATTGCTTGTTTTGATGCAGATAACTTAATAGACACATATGAGGAATTAATTGTAGTAAATAAATGCGTAAATATAACTGCGAAAGTCTCTCAAAGGGATGGTGAGTCTTTGCTGATACTGGAACACGACGACACCGTTGACAACCAAATCAAAGATTTAAATACTATATAATAAAAATATGGACAATTTAACAAAAAGAAGACACTCGATAGCTCATCTACTAGGAGCAGCTGTTGTCGATATAGACAAAGATGCAAAGTTGGTGTATGGTCCACCTACTGATGATGGTTTTTTTTATGATGTAAAGACAAGCAAAACTTTTACCGAGGATGATATGTCAAAAATAACAAAGAAAATGCAACAAATACTTCCCTCTTGGGATGAATTTACACAAAAAGAATTGGAAGAAAAAGATGCTAGAGAACTTTTTGGTGACAATAAATACAAAAAATCTTTTATAGATCAGGCTGTTAAAAACAAAGAAAAGATAACTGCTGTCTGGAGTGGTGATTTTGTGGATTTGTGTGCTGGTGGTCACATAGATTCAATGAAAAAAGTTTCTCCGAAATCTTTTATAATAGACAGGATTTCAGCTTCTCATTGGGGCGATGAAACAAAACCTAGTTTAACTAGAATATATGGATTTGCATTTGAGACTGATAAGGAGCTTGAGGACTATTTACATCAGAGAAAAGAAGCTAAAAAAAGAGATCACAGAAAGATAGCAAAAGAAATGGATTTGTTTTCTTTTTCTGATTATGTCGGACCTGGTCTACCACTTTTTTCACCTCGCGGAGCTGCAATGAGAGAAGCACTCACAGATAAAATAGATGTTTTGCTAAAGAAATATGGATATGAAAAAGTATGGATACCTCATATTGCACAAGAAGAGTTATATAAAAAATCTGGACATCTGGGAAAATATGATGATGGTTTGATAAGGGCATATGGGAAAAATACAAAATATGTAATGAAAGCGATGAACTGCCCTCATCACATACAGATTTTTGATAACCTGCCAAAAAGCTACAAAGACCTTCCTGTCAGATATGCAGAACATACTACAAACTATAGAGATGAACAATCTGGAGAGCTTTTA
>JABABE010000077.1 GCA_014238395.1 Candidatus Kaiserbacteria bacterium | reverse complement strand
ATACTCGATGGTGAATATGTCCCATATACTTTGTGTGATTATGTTATGTGTGAACCTTTTTCTGAAGTTGTTACTCCAAAATATAATTATGCCTTTGTAGGAATAGAAGATGTCTCACACATACAAAAAAGGTTTGATAATACAGAAGCACCAGTATATGTTTCAAAAGAGCTTGAAGGAAAGGTTAGGGTGACTACCACAGTATATACAGACAATCTGTGTAAGAATAAAAAAGTTTTAGAAAATTATTTTGATTTTTAATTTATGCATGTAAGATGTATAATATATAAATATGTTTAAAAAGAACATCTTTTCATTTAAAAGCTTGATTTTATTAATTACTGTTTTGGCTTCAGTTTATATAGTGCTTTTTTATGACTCATTTTACAGTCTTGGACATGTTTTTACACTTTTGTTTGTATTAGTGTTTCCGGCTTTCATATTGTTTGTTACAGACATAACAGAACAAACATTTAAGGACAAGATAACCACAATATTTGTTTTTGCTGCTTTAGCACCAATAGCTTTTGGTCCTATACTTGATCTGTTACAAAAAAGTTCACATGTATATTTTTTATATTCACTTTTGGCTTTTAGTATGGTTGCTTTTCTGTTTATATATATGTTTGGTTACATTAAATGGATTTTTCAAATTTCTTATTTTCTCTTGTTAATTTTTCTCTTTGTGCTGCTATATTTATCAACTTTATTTGTATCTGTTGACATCTTTTGTGAAAAAGATGAATTAAAATATGATCAGAAATTTTGTGTATGGGTTTCAGACACTATAAAAAAGGAAGAGTCGGGGCGTGGCGACTTGTAGACACCAATTTGTTTTGTAGGAATGCTTTCTTGTATCATGGTGTTTTAAAATTATAATTGATTTATGGAACAAAAATCTAACAAAAATAATAAATGGATAAACATAAAAGGTGCAAGGACACACAACTTAAAAAATATAAATGTATCCATACCAAGAGGGGAAATGACTGCTATCACAGGATTATCTGGATCTGGAAAATCATCACTTGCTTTTGATACTATTTTTGCAGAAGGTCAAAGAAGATATATAGAATCATTATCTGCTTATGCAAGACAGTTTCTAAGGCAAATGCAAAAACCAGTGGTCGACGAGATCACAGGACTGTCCCCAGCTATCTCAATAGACCAAAAGAGTAGGTCAAACAACCCAAGGTCAACTGTTGCAACAATAACTGAAATTTATGATTATTTGAGGGTTTTGTTCTCTCGTGTGGGCATCGTCGTATGTGTAAAATGTGGTAGAAATATCTCCAAACATTCAAAAGAAGAAATAGCAACAAGTATAATAAAATTTTTAAAATCAAACAAGTATCTTACTGAATCTACAAAAATTAATGGAATTACTTTAAACAAAAGAAAGTTAAAAATATATTCACCACTTGTCTTCGGAAGAAAGGGTGAATATTATCAATTGCTTTATGATATGCTTAGCCGCGGTTATGAAACTGTGAAAGTTGATGGAAAGGTGCACAGTTTAAGAAATAAAATTACACTGAGTAAAAACAAAAAACACACAATAGAGGTTTTGATTGATGAGTTTTATATATCAGAATACAAAAAAAATAAAAAAATATTTTTTGACAGGCTTTTAGAGACGGTTGAAAGGGCATTAGATGAATCAAATGGTTTAATAAATGTAGAATATCCTGACAAAAAAACACAACTAATATCCTCTAAGTTTTTTTGCCCATATGACGGATTTTCATTTCCTGAAGTTGAACCGAGGTTATTTTCATTTAACTCACCATATGGAGCATGTGAAGAATGCAACGGACTTGGCGTTGTTGATGTATTTTTAAACGATGTTTGTACAGTATGTCATGGAAGTAGACTAAGAAAAGAGTCACTTCATGTATTTCTTTTAAACAAAAAAACAAAAGAAAAGAAAAATATTATAGATATAATTTCAATGAATATAAGAGATTGTCTTGAATTTTTTATGGATTTAGAATTAACAAAAAATGAACAAGAGATTGCAACAGATTTAATTAAAGAAATTACAAACAGATTATGTTTTATGCTTGATGTAGGACTCGAATATTTAACGTTAGATAGAAGAGCAAATACACTTTCTGGCGGTGAGGCACAGAGGATAAGATTGGCATCTCAGTTAGGATCTGGGCTTGTCGGAGCGTTGTATGTGCTAGATGAGCCTACCATTGGGTTACATCAACGAGATAATTTAAAACTTATAAATACACTTCTAAAACTAAAATCATTAGGCAACACTATAATCGTCGTAGAGCATGATGAAGATACTATATTTTCTTCTGATTATATTGTAGACGTGGGACACGGAGCGGGTGTGCACGGAGGTAGTATTGTGTGTTCTGATTACTTGAAACCGCTACTTGAAAAGAAGGTAAATACAAACAATTCGTTAACATTATCTTATCTTCGTGGTGAAACAAAAATTAGAATTCCTAAAAAAAGAAGGGATAAAAATATAGGAAAATTAAAATTTAAAGGTATAAATATAAATAACATTAAAAACTTAAGCATTGACATACCTCTTGGTAAATTTCTTACCATTTCTGGGGTCTCAGGATCTGGTAAATCAACATTGCTTTACGATGTTTTGTATAAAAATATAAGAGACAAAGTAGATCGTCATTATAAAACAAAGGAAAACACAAATGTTGATGAATTTGATGGATATGAAAATATTGGGCGCGTTGTTTTGATAGATCAATCACCGATAGGAAGAACACCCAGGTCTACTCCAGCTACATATGTTGGAGCTTTTATACATATAAGAAATCTGTTCGCTA
The DNA here is from genome assembly GCA_014238395.1 of Candidatus Kaiserbacteria bacterium. Lineage (GTDB taxonomy): Bacteria > Patescibacteriota > Minisyncoccia > Phycocordibacterales > JABAAK01 > JABAAK01. The sequence continues at coordinate 3,533 of JABABE010000077.1, read as the reverse complement.
ATTTAGAGGAGACACGATACAGAGGTTGGAAAGCAGGTAGATTTTCTTTTAATGTAGCAGGAGGGAGATGTGAGCAATGTGAAGGAAATGGTGTGATTGCTGTTGAAATGCATTTTTTACCAACTGTATACGTAACTTGTGATTTGTGCAAAGGTAAGAGATATAACAAAGAGGTGCTGGGCATAAAATATAAAAAGAAAAATATATATGATATTTTATCAATGTCCGTAGAAGATGCAGTGAAATTTTTCAAAGACATACCTAACATATATGATCGTATAAAAACATTAGAAGATGTCGGATTAGGCTACATAACTCTGGGACAACCGTCCACAACACTTTCTGGCGGGGAAGCGCAAAGAGTTAAAATCTCTTCAGAATTGTATAGAAAAAATACAACAAAAACTGTATACCTATTGGACGAGCCAACTGTTGGGCTGCATTATGAAGATGTTAGGAAATTAATAGAAATATTAAATAAATTAGTTGATAGAGAAAATAGTGTAATTGTAATAGAACACAATATGGATATAATAAAATCTTCTGACTATGTTGTAGATGTAGGTCCAGAGGGAGGTGATGGGGGCGGTAAGGTTGTGTGCTCTGGTACACCAGAGCAGATTGCATGTAACAAAGAATCACATACGGGAAAATTTATAAAAAAAACATTGAAGAAGGAAAAGCATATATAATATTAATAAATGGATACTTTAATCACAGCAATATTTTTATCAATTTTACAAGGGTTTTTTGAATTTATACCAATCAGCTCTTCTGGACAGGTTGCGATAATAGGAAACTTGCTTTCCTTTGAATATTTAAACAACTTAACTTTTTATGCAGTGATTCATTTCGGATCTCTTGCTGCTGTCGTATGGTGGACTAGAAAAACACTTTATAAAGTAGTGTTTTTCAAAAACATACCAAAAAATCAGACAACATCTCTTCCTTTAGGAATAAAATTATTTATTCTTATTGCAATAGCTACAATACCTTTGTTTTTCCTTTTGCCGATACGTGGGGCAATAGAATCAATTTTGTCGAATACTGATCTTATTGCAAGTATGCTTATTTTGAATGGATTTATACTTTTTTTAATACACTGCAAGTGCAAAGATACAAAAAAAAATAAACAATTTGGAAAGACTAATGCATTGATTACCGGGATAAGTCAATGTTTTGCAATTATCCCAGGCATATCTCGAATGTCTACTACAACAATATCCACTTTGTTAATGGGTTTTGATAAACAAACTGCTATTCAATTTTCTTTACTTTTGTCTATACCAACACTTTTCGGTGCAGGTGTTCTGTCTATTATTGACAGTTTTTTGTTTTACGAAATTGAAATTTCACTACTCATATCTATATTTTTTACATCTTTTTTTTCTAGTTTGGTTTCGATATGGTTATTAGAAAAAAGTCTTAACAAAATAGGTATGAATATTTTTGCAATAATGTCATTTGCTATTGCAATATCTGTATTTATATTTATATGAAAAAGACAGATTTAAAAAAATATAAAATACCTGAAAAGCCTGGTATATACATGTTTTGTGCCTCAAATAAAAAGATTTTATATATAGGTAGAGCTACCGTTCTAAAAGATCGGATAAAAAGCTATTTCTCATCAAATCTAATAAAAGAACGAGGCCCACTTGTGCAAGAAGCTGTGACTAAGGCTACAAGTATTAAAACTACACAAACAAAAACAGTCCTTGATGCAATAATACTTGAAGCTCATTTAATAAAAAAACACAAACCGGTTTATAATACAAAAGAAAAAGACGATAAAAGTTTTTCATTTGTTGTTATTACAAATGAAAAATTTCCAAAAGTTTTGTCAATGAGAGGAAGGGAAATAGTGAAAATACAAAAAAAATCTGACATCTCTTATCAGTTTGGTCCATTTGCAAATAACAACATTCTTAAAGAAGTATTGAAGATAACGAGAAAAATTTTTCCATTTAGGGATAAATGCAGAGTATATAATAAAGATAAAAAAACCAAACCTTGCTTTAATTGGGAGCTTGGATTATGTCCTGGAATTTGTGGAAACAAAATGAACCAAAAAGAATATAAAAAAACTATCAAGGAAATAGTAATGTTTTTCGAAGGAAAGAAGGAAAGGTTAATTGAAAAATTATTCAAAGAAATGCATAACCACGCTAAAAAAAAAGAATTTGAAGATGCTCAAAAAATAAAAACAAAGATATACCTGCTAGAACACATAAATGACATCACCTTGATAAAAAAACAAATCGTTGAGGGAGCAAGATCATTTTTTAGAATAGAGGGATATGATGTATCACACACTTTTGGTAAAAATGCTGTCGGCGTTATGGTTGTGTTCGAGGATGGAATTTTTAAAAAAAAAGATTACAGGGTATTCAATATAAAAGCCTCATCGGCTGGGGATGACATCAGTTCCATGAAAGAGATTCTGAAGAGGAGACTGAAACACACAGAATGGCAACTGCCTAATCTAATAGTTGTTGACGGTGGAAAAACACACATAAAAATAACAAAAGATGTTGTAAAGAAAGAAGGTTATTCTATTCCAGCGGTTTCAGTCGTAAAAGACATAAAACACAATGCTCGTGAAATACTTGGTAGTAAATTATTTGGGGATTTGGAAGATAATATATTATCAGTAAATGTCGAATCTCACAGATTTTCGTTAGCAAGTCATAAAAAGAAGAGTAGAAAATTAAGATCTTAATTTGGTTGTGATATAATATTGTTAATAAAGAGCATGGTATTTTCAAAAACTATTTTAAATAAAAAATGATCATTTTCTTAATACTGCTTATTATATTTATTTTAATTGGATCTGCATTTTTTTCTTTGACAGAGAGTTCATTGTTTGCAATCTCTGATAGCCGAATAGAAACAAATGTAAAAAACAATGTTGCGGGTGCAAAAAATTTATTATGGTTGAAAAAAAATATTGATAAGACCATAGTTGTTATAGTTGTTTTAAATAATTTGATAAATATTCTCGGTAGCATATTTGTTTGTATTATCTCTGCACAACTTTTTAATAGTCTAGGTATTGGTCTTTTGTCTGGTTTTATCACAGTTGGAATCATATTGATCGGAGAAATAATTCCTAAAGGAATAGGTGTTTCTTTTTCAGAAAAAGTGGCACATTCACTTTCTACTCCAATTAAGATACTGGTTCAAATCTTTTCCCCATTTCTTAAGGTAATTATTTTAATAACAAAAAAAATACACAAATCACCAAAAAGCTTTAGTTCACAAGAAGAAATATTGTTTTTAGCTGCGGAGAGTAGAGAAGGAGGTGTCTTAGATGACCACGAATATAAAACAGTAGAGAATGTTTTTAAATTGGATAAAATAATTGCATCACAAATAATGACACCTAAAAATGTTATCACTGCTTTATACGAAAAAGACCTTATCAAAGATAAGATTTCTTTTCTAGAAAAGACACCACATTCGAGATTAATAGCATATGGAAACAACACTGATGATATAACAGGAGTCGCAAGGAAACAAGACTTGCTTTT
>JABABE010000076.1 GCA_014238395.1 Candidatus Kaiserbacteria bacterium | reverse complement strand
TAAAAAGACTGCCTGTTGAGTATTTTTTGGTTTATCACCCCGAAGTTACCAAAAACTTTTCCAATTCTCTATTGGATTTGGTCAATACTACCTATAACAATAAAATGCTATTTAGCTTTTGGAAGCCTTATGAATAATTGTTACGAAAAAATAAAGAAAAAATGGGAAGATAAATGGGCAGATATTTGTAGGAAAATAAGATGTTGGAGCGATAGAAGTTTTATTATCAATGGGATTATCTTTTTGCTTCTAATATTTTTAGCAACAATACTTTTTAAATTATTTCCTTCTGTATATGTTGCGATTGCCTTAGCCGTTTTAGTTGGATTATTCATACTATTCCATAGATATTATTTGAGATATTTTCTGCTATGTTTAATAGGAATCTTAGCATTTATAAGTTTGCTATTGTTTGCACTTGGAGTATTAATAAAATTAGAATTATTAGGTGATGTAAATTGTCTTATTATCCAAAAATTATGCAATCTATTCGTAGAAGAAGAGAGTGTTTATACCCTGATGAATGTTGGTATTGCATTTGGTGGTTTGATGACTCTACTATTCTATCAACTTAGGAATCAAGCAGTTGAAAAACAGACAAAAACGCAATACGAAACTTTCAATCAAGATAAGCAGTTTAGTAATTATTTAGAGGCAACAAAATTATTGACTGATAAAAAATCAACTCCTGATGCTAAAATTGCAGCAATGTTTTCCTTAGCAGGTGTGGCTAGAGATCACCACAAAGATGTAAGTAGAATAGTACAGGTTATCAATCAATCACTAATATTAAGGAAAAATCTACAGGAAAATAGTAAGGAAACTAGTAAGGAAACTATAAAAAGTTGGAGGCATACTGGAGACTTCGTTGAAAGAACTTTTTCAACAGCACTGTATGTTATAAGAAAAATAATATTAGGCTTGCAAAGTAGTAATACTAATGTAGATATTTCTAATACAATTATCTTTGATGTAGACACTGATTTTTATGAAGAAGCAATAAAGATAGACACTTTATTTAGCGTTGTAGGTAAAGAAAGGCCGGTTGAGAATCTAACATTTTTTCATTGTAAATTAGAAAAGATAGATATTATTAAAGAAGCAAGATATCATTTTTGTCAATTTATAAATTGTAATCTAACAAAAGCTAACTTTAATAAAGCGAATTTATGGGGAACAGTTTTTATAAACTGTGACTTAGAGGGTGTTAAGTTTGAAGATACAGAATGTGAAGGTATTGAATTTAAGAAGTGCAAAAACTTATCCTTAAAACAACTGAAGCAAATGAAATTTGAAAATCTTAAGGATGCTAAAGGATATGAATTTGAAAATATTCAAAATATTAGACTTTATGAGAGTAAGAATAAAGATGGGAGTAAGAATAAAGAACCATATTCAAAAAAAGATTTAAAATATTTAATAGTTATTGATGATAAAATGCGTGTTGGAATTAATAAATCAATTGAGAATAGAAATAAGAAATATTCAAAAAAAATTTTGAAATATTTAGTAGTTATTGATAAGAAAACGCGTGCTAAAATTAATAAGTTCATATTGCTCCTTTTCAACCAGAAACTCACAGAGGAAAATTTTATAACTAGGAAAGAGTATGACGAGTGGAAAAATAGCTCTAATAGATAATGGCAATAAAAGTTAAGAAAGCCTACGAAAATAATCTCAAGCACATCTCTTTAGAAATTCCAAAAAACAAAATTACCACTATTACTGGAGTTAGCGGTAGTGGTAAATCTTCTCTAATCTATAACGTCTTAGCACAGGAAGCCAAAAGACGAGAAAAAATAGCTAGTGGTAATGCTAGTTGTTTAGATTATGCTATACGACCTAAATTTGAAAAAATAGAAAACCTCCCCTACTGCGTTACCCTAAAGCAAAGAGGTCTGAGTGAAAGCATTGCTTCTACTTTGGCAACTATAACAAAATTGCACGAGCTTTTAAGAGAGGAATTAAGCAAATATGGAGAAATAATTGGTGATAATGGCAATGTAATTAAGGAGCCAACGATTGCTGATATAAAAAAATTTATTCAATCCTATTATCCCAAAACCCTTATTAAAATTTTTGCTATTGTTTGTGACTATAAGTATACCAACGGCAAAAAAGAACTGGATTTATTAAACCGCAATAATGTAAAAGAAGCTATTTTTGGATCGTCTTATGACGACAAACAAAGATGGAAAAAGGTTGCTACTGTTAAAAATT
>JABABE010000075.1 GCA_014238395.1 Candidatus Kaiserbacteria bacterium | reverse complement strand
GTTCGGGTGTTTAGTAGAAACCCAAATGTAGTTCCCCTCACTTTACACCATATTCCTCTTCTGTTTAGTTGTCAATAACTGTTGTTCTAGGTTTCGGGTATATTCCCACAATAATTATGACAACCAAAAAGACTTTTACTTGTAACTATCTTGCAGTATTAAAATTTCTACTGGAATTCAATGTTGTGGTTTAATAGTATAAGTATACATGTTGATGTGTTGGATGTCATGATAAACACGCCCATGATCGACAAAAAGTAGATACGTGTAGTTGTGAAACTTTTAGGATCAGGTATTCTAACGTCTGCTGCAAGACTTGGCGGTCTGCCGTCCACGATCTAGAAAACGCCGCACATGGTTTTGTGGGATCAAAATACGCAATAGTGGTCAATTCCGGCACTGCCACACTAGTGTACACTTTACGCATCTGGAAATGTACCTGGTAAAGAGGTTCTCGTTACATCATTTACTTTTGTTGCAACTGCAAATGAAGTATTGCGACAGGATCTAAACCTGTATTTGTAGATATTTTACTAGAAGATTTCACAATAGATTCAAAAGATCTTTGCGAAAAAATAATTCCAAAATTGTGTGTGATAATTCTTGTTCATCTGTATTGAAGAAAAAAAAAAAACAAAAGATCTTGAACGCATGGCGGAAATACTTGGAGAATTTTGAACCACATACAACATTACAACAAATGTACACAAATTTGCACTTGAAAATTTGGCATGAGATGTTGTTTGTCCAAATATATCAAATTTTATAAAAAATTGTTACAATCGATGGAAGTATATTTATCAAGATTATCTAAAATACGTAGCTGCCACTGTCTGACCTGCTTTGAGATCTTTTTGTTCGCGTACTTTTTTGACCGCTTCTTCAAAGTGGCGCATGGTAACTTTGGCATCCATGGTCTTGTTCTCTACGGCTTTTACGTCCGGATGGTTGTCAAGATACTCATGTATGACAAGAGAGACTGCCGTGTTTGCAATAGAGCCCACGTCAGCACCGCTCAAACCATCAGTCATCTCAGCTATACGATCTAAATCTACGTGCTCGTCTAT
>JABABE010000074.1 GCA_014238395.1 Candidatus Kaiserbacteria bacterium | reverse complement strand
ACTATACTCTATATGTATATTTTTGTCAAGTTTTTTGGGTGTCTAAAGGGAGTTGAACCCTTTCCGCAAGTTCCACAAACTTGAGTGCGAACCGGTACACCATAGACACCATATCCTGATACTGTACATACTTATGATACCACTATATGACTGTTTTTGCCTACTTTTTCGTGTTTTTGTCTTCTTTTTGTGGTTCTGATGGATTATCTACACTTTCGTCTCCTTCAGTAGATTCTGCTTGAGAATTAACCTCATAGTTTGTATTTTGCATCTCAAAAAAGTTAACAAGCTCTAAAACGTCTGTAGATCCTACCATCCATTTTGCTGGATTTTTAACATTGTATTCTGTAGCGAGCCCTAGTTCTTCTAACCTCCTGTCTGCCACATACTTAACATATTGATTTATATAATCAGCATTTAATCCAAGTATGCCTTTTGGAAAAAGATCCTTGTTGTATTCGACCTCGAGGGCAACACCTTCTATGATCATATCTCTGATTTCGTTTGCAAAATCCTCTGTCAACATTTCTTTGTTTTCCTCTAGGATAGAATGTATCAAGTTTATACCGAACTGTAAGTGCAAACTTTCATCACGGAGCACCCAGTTGATCATAGACCCAAAGTTTTTTAGTTTGTTTCTTTGTCTAAAACTAAGTATAGAAACAAATCCGCTATAAAAATAAATTCCTTCAAAAATTATATTTGTAGCTATTAAGTTTTTTAGATACGATTTTTTACCTTCGATTGTTCCTATATCAAATTTATCTTCTATCATACTATTCATATATCTACTTATGAAATCTTCTTTTGCTTTCATAGATGGCACCTCTTGGTGTGTTTTGTAAATTTTTTCTTTGTCGAGCCCGAATGTTTCAAGTACGTACTCAAAAGAAACACAGTGGTTAGCCTCCTCCCACATTTGCTTCGCTAGATACAGATGCATTTCTGGTCTTTTTAGGTAAGGGTACATACCGAATGCTATAGATCTATTTATTATCAATTCTGCTGGATTAAAAAATCCCATTATAAAAGACACAGAATGTTTCTCGTCTTCTGTCATTGTGTTCCAGTCAGAAAGATCATCCTTCAGTGGTATCTCATGAGGGAACCAAGTGTTTCTGACTGCCTGTTGGTACAAGTCATATGCCCATTGATACTGTATGGGTCTCAAGCTCATGTCGTCTTCAGTTGGTTTTCCTAAAATCATATGTATTCTATTATAATATTTTTTTTAATTTATTGGCAGCTGTCACACTGGTTTCTTTCAGCTGGGTCTATTGGGCACACCATTGCCTTTTGTTTTCCTTTTGCGAGCACTGTTGATTCTTCTTTTTTTACTTCAGCTAGTTTTGTTTCATCTTTTTTTGTTTGTGTGATTTGGGGTGATACTTTGGAGAATCCCTGGAAACCTAGACTGGAAGCCTTGTTTACTTTTGTTGTGCTTTGCTCTGCGGAGTGTCGTGGTTTCATATGTAGGTAGTATGTAGACTTTAGTCCTCGCTGCCAAGCTGATGTATATATTCCTATTACTTGGTTTATGTCCCTGACATCTAGATACATATTTCTTGAGATTGCCTGGTCAACATATTTCTGTGCCCTTGCTGCTACATTAATAAGTCCGTATGGTGAGGTTGTAAAAGATGTTTTAAATATACTCTTTATTTGTTCTGGTATGCCATCTATGTCGCTTATGTCTCCGTGATTTTCAACTATTTTGTATTTAACTTTATCCCACATTCCTATACTTTGCAAGACATCGACTAGATTTAAGTTTACTTCAAAATGCTTTCCACTATATTTGTTTCTTGAAAAAGCTTGTGCAAATCTTGCGTCCATTCCTGGCGTTGTGCCTGCAACAAGTCCTATGTTTGCATTAGGTGCTACCGCCATTAGTGTTGCATTCCTGATACCTTTTTTAACTTTTGCTCTGAGAGCATCCCAATCAACTTTGCCAGAAGGTTTTTGTTCTATGTCCATTTTCATATCTCTTTGTTTTTCTAATTCTTTTATTGTGTCTATCGGCACCATTCCTTTTGACCAACCTGATCCTTTGAAATTTTTATAAGAGCCTCTCTCTTGTGCTAGGTCTGCGCTCGTGTCTATGGCGTGGTAGCTTACAAACTCAAACACCCTGTCAGCAAAAGCATAGGAGTCTTCACTGTCATAAACTATACCGAGTTTCTCTACTGCATCTGCGTAACCCATAACTCCTAATCCTATCGCTCTGTTTTCTGAATCAGATTTTACAGATTCTTTTGTAGGAAGGATGTTTATATCAATTAAATTATCTAATGACCTCACGGCTATTTTTACAGTCTCTTTTAGTTCATCCCAATCAACAGCTCTGCTTTTTGTGATGTGTGCAGATATATTTATAGATGCGAGATTACACACTGCGGTGTTGTCTATATCTTGAGGGAGACATATCTCTGTGCAGAGATTAGACATATGGATTGTTCCAGTATTGTTGTTTAGTGCTCTTGTGTTCATCGGATCTTTCCAAGTAACCCACGGATGTCCGGTGGATTGCAAAGATACAAGTATTTTTTTCATAAGGTCTTTAGCTGGGGTTCTTTTATACAGTTTAATCTCTCCGTTTTGAGCCATTTTTATGTATTCTTCATATCTCTTCTCAAATTCAAGACCGTACATCTCTACAAGATCTGGTGTTTCTTTTGGATCAAACATATACCAATCTTCATTTTTTTGTACCCTTTTCATAAAAGCATCTGACAAAAGAGCTGCGGTGTTTGCTGTTCGTAATCTCATATAATCATCTCCGGCGTTATGTCTCCAATCAATAAACTCATCAAAATTGTAATGCCAATTTTCCATATAGATTGCGACGGCACCTATTTTTTTACCACCTCTTACAACAGCGTGCACTGCTACATCAAATATTTTTGCAAATGAAGTTGGCCCAGATGAAAAAGTGTTGCTTTTTTTAAGTAGAGACCCAGATGCTCTTAGTTTAGTTAAGCTGAGTCCTATTCCTCCAGTTGCTTTTGATATTAACAATACATCTGAAACAGATTTTGCTATGTGTTCCATATTGTCTTCTGCTTGTATCAAAAAACAATTACTTAGCGACGGATTAGGAGTACCTGCATTTACACAAGTTGAGCCGCCGGAGATATATTTAAATTTAGAGAGTTTATTATAAAACTCTATTGCTTGTTTAGTTGGATCTTTTTCGTTGTAAGACAGCCCCATCGCTATTCTCATAAAAAACCCTTGTGGTGTCTCTGCTAGATATTGTTCTTGGTCTTTTAGAGCATATCTATTTAAAACGGTAGACAGTCCTGTGTATAAAAACAAATCATCTCTTTTTATATTTATAGCTTCTGCAAGTTTTTTAAGATCAAATAGTTCATTCATTCTTTTGTCCAGCACTCCATTTTCAGAGAGGTTTTTAATATTGTTTTGGAAATGTTTTTGGTGTTCTTTTTTAAGCACTTCGTGATTTATGCTTGCAGTTTTTAAAAGTTTTTTATATATATTTTTTATAGTTAGCCTGCACGCTACTTTATCGTAATCTTTTGGATCTTCTATCAAGTTTTCTAACGCAGAGTTTACTAGGAGTCTATCAAGTTCTTCTGTCTCTATGCCGTCATAAAGAGTCATCTGTGTTGCTGCTGCTATCTCTACCACTTTTTCTGTTGGGTTATTTAATCCGGCACACGCAGCTTCTAAAGATTTGTTCATTTCATCTGCATCAAACCTTGCTTTCTCCCCGTCTCTCTTTGTTACAAAAATTTCCATAGTATATTTTATTTAGTTTTCTAATAGTTATAAAATTATCTCATGTGTGGTTTATATTTTCAATGAAAAATGTTCCGAAGTGGAAAAATAGTAGCATAATTTTAAATTAATGCCACCTTTGATTTGCCTATAGTAGAAAGGAAAGGTCTGGTGAAGCCGTGTGTTTTGCAGATTGCTTTCTCCATATGGCAGACACCTTGTCAATACCAAAGATGTTTGTTTTTTGTGGTGTTTTGTGCTCGGAAGAGGAATTGAACCTCCACGGGATTGCTCCCATACACCCCTCAAGCGTACGCGTCTACCAGTTTCGCCACCCGAGCATAATTATGTATATTTACTATACCATTTAGTATTTCATTTATGTAGTTTGATACTACTTTGTTATCAGCTCTATTCTTTGTTTTCTTCTGCTCCGTTTTCTTCTGATTTCTTTTCATCTTCTCCTTGTTCTTTCTCTTGTTCTATCTCTTGTTGATCTTGTTCCAATTCTTTTTTCTTTTCTTGTTCTATTTTCTTCTGTTCCTGTTCTTCTTTTTTAGCTTTTTCCTCTTTTAGTTTTTCTTCTTTTTCTTTCTTTAGTTTTTCTTGTTTTTCCTGTTCGATTTTTTTCTTTTCTTGTTCTACTTCACTCACAGTCGAAATACCTATAGCAAAAATTTTTTTCAATTTTTCTCTAATCTTTCTTGCTGTCTTTTTCCTAAGGTAGTAAAGTTTTGCTCTTCTTGTTTTTGATCTTCTTGTTACTTCTATTTTGTCTATCATTGGAGAAAAAAGTGGAAAAGTTTTTTCAATACCTATGCCATCTGTGCCAACCCTCCTGACAGTAAAAGTTGAGCCTGGTTCATTACCGTGTTTTTTTGATATCACTATGCCTTCAAATGCCTGCAATCTTATTTTGTTTTTCTCTTTTATTTTTTGCCATACTCTTACACTGTCTCCTGTTTGTATCTTGATTTCTATTCTACTTTGTGTGTCGATTGGTGAAACTACTTGTTGTGTCATATTTTATAATACTTAAAAGTTTTGCATAACGCAACCTATAAGATTTTCTTGCTCTATTCCTGCTTGTTTAAAAGCTTTCTTGAAATCTTTTGGATACGGTGAATAGAAAGTCATTTCTTTTTTTGCATATGGTATGGTTATCCTTCTTGCATGCAGAGCAAGTCTCTCGAACCCAAAGCTTGTGTCATCTGTTTCTGATTTTTTCTTTGCATACAGTGGGTCTTTCAGTATTTGATGTCCTATATGTTTTGCGTGCACTCTTACTTGATGAGTCCTCCCTGTTAATGGAAAAAATCTAACAAATGAGGCGCCTTTGCCAGACCACATTAAAGAGTACTCAGTTTCTGCGTCCCTAAGCTTTCCCTTTGGAGATTTTGTAGTAAAAATATTTGTGTGTGCAGCAGATCTTCCGATTTTGGCTGTGATTGTCCCTCTTTTGTGCTTAAGAGTTCCATATACAAAAGCGTGATATTCTTTTACAACTTTTCTTGTCGAGAAAAATCTTTTCAGTCCTATGTATGTAGATTGGTTTTTGGCTAAGACCATTACACCGCTTGTATCTCTATCTAGTCGGTGCACTATCCCAGGTCTTTCTATTAAGACACCTTTTTCTGTGAACATGTCTTCTCCAACACCAATCATTTCCTTGTTTCTTTCTTTGACAAAAGATGCAAGAGTATATTTTTCTTCCCTTTCATTTGAATGAACGATAAGTCCAGATGGTTTGTCTAAAACTAATAAATTTTCATCTTCATAGATAATAGTAGGAGTAATCATTTTGTGGGCGATGAGGGATTTGAACCCCCGACATCTTCGGTGTAAACGAAGCACTCTAACCAACTGAGCTAATCGCCCTTATGACAAGATACCACATATATATTTTTCCTTCCAGTATTATTTTTTGAGATACAGTGTTTGCGTTGGATACGCAAACTCAATTCCTTCTGAGGAAAACTGGTCAAATATATCGAAAAGGACTTCCTCATTTGTGACTAAAAATTCTTTATATGAAGAAACTTTTGCAAAAAAAACTAGTTCATAGTTTACAGACGAAGAAGCAAATTCTTTTAATGTCGCCCTGTCTAGTCTGCACTTTGAATTTTTTAAAACCGTGCTAGACATAATATCTGTAACTTTTTTTAATTTTTCTTTCTGCGTTTCATACAAAACACCTATGTTTATCACAGAGCGTCTTTCTGAAACTGATTTATAATTTTGTATTATGGCACTTGTCATTTCTTCGTTTGGTATGATTATCAGTTCACCTGACAAAGACCTTATCCTCGTTGTTTTGATACCTATGTGCTCTACAACACCGTCTTTTTGATCTACTACTATGTAATCCCCTACACCAAAAGGTTTGTCAAAAAAAATAACGAATGCAGAAAAAAGATCTGAAAGAATTTTTTGAGAGGCGAAAGCCACAGCCAGTCCACCTATACCGAGTGAGGCAAGTAATGTTGTTATTTTTACCCCGTTTAAAGAGAGTATTATAAGCAGTGCTATTATCCAGATAATAATCTTTGCGAATGATACAAAAAAAGTTATTAGTTGTTTTATGGAACTTTTTTCATTTTCACAAAAAAGTGTTTTCATGCACTCGTTTACCACAGTAGAAAGTCTGTATGCTAGCCAAAACACAACAATAGAAAGTAATATTGCTTGAATGTTTTGCGACAAATCTATTGAATACATTGCTGCTATTACAAATGACAGGAACATATAAAAATATATAGAAAATGAGGAAAGAAGCAGTATCAAAACATCATCTATTTTATTTTTTGATTTACTGCTTATATTTTTAAGTGTTTTTAAAAAATACCTATGAAGTAAAAAGAAAAAAACAGTTAGAACAAGAAATAGGAGAAAAAAAAGTTGAAAATTTGTATCTTGTAGTGTCATAATTTTATTCTATATGTACTGCTGCTTTACCTATGTCTTGAGCTTTTTTAAGAGATTTTCTGGCCTGATCGGTCAATTCTTCTGGTTTTATCTCCTCCTCCTTTATATATTTTGCTCCTATGCTTGCTGTGACTTTGAATGAAACTGGTGTTTTAAAATCTGTGTTTTCTATTTCTTTGTTTATGTTCTTTAGCGTGTTTGTTACAAAATCTTTATCCTCTCCATTTATAAACAAAGCGAACTCCGCTCCAAACCATCTTGCACACCAATCAACATCCCTTGTTGCATTTTCTACTATTTTTGCTGTTATCTCTATGACTTTATTTCCTGATTGAAAACCACACTCTGTGTTTAGCTGTTTGAAATAATCAATTGAAATCAGTGCAAATGCAAATTTCTTTTTTGAGCTTTTTGTTCTTGCGCACTCAAATTTTAAAATTTCTGAAGCAGTCGTTTTATCTTTCAAGTTTGTCAAAAAATCTATGTTGATCATTTTTTCTCCAGTATTTTCTGATTCTGCGTCTAGGATTAAAATATTAAAGTCAGATACCGGAAAGACAGATATAATAACTTTATCGGAACTCTCTATAGAAAAACTCTCTTTACTTATATTTTCTGCATTTTCCTTTTTTAGCCAAGAATAAAATTTTATTGCTCTTGATCTGTACTTTTCTTTTGAAAAGAAAACATGTAATCTTTCTATAGAAAACCCATCCATAATATCGATTATTTGTTTTGTAGACCTAGAATCACACACTTCATCCATTTTTAAGTTTTGGTATATGACACACCCTAATTCGTCCATAATTGCCATTGGTTTAGAGCTCTTTTTAATTTTACTGTAGATTGTATGCCCCCAAGTTTTCTTGTGTTCAGGATCAGACCCAAAAGGCACATAACTATCTTCATCGTATACTTTGGCATCTGCCTTTAATTTCTTTTTTCTAAAAAATTTCATTTACTATATTATATATTCTTATATATGTATAATACAATACATATACGCCCCTGGTAGCTCAGTTGGATAGAGCAGTCCCCTTCTAAGGGAAAGGTCGTGGGTTCGAATCCTACCCAGGGGGCAATTTGATTTTTTGCTTTGTTTTGTTACTTGCTACTTTATGATAAAAGTGATCCGTTTTGCATTTGTTTATCTGGCTTTACAAGAGAAAAAGATTGTATGGAGCCGTCTTCTTTTTTTACAAAAGAGGCCACAACCATACCATTACTTTCTATATCTTTTATTTTTCTTATTTTTAGATTTGACACCACCACACATTGAGTTGAAATCAGTTCGTCTTTTTCTACAAACTCTTTTATACCAGAAAGAATTGTTCTAGGACTATCTTCTCCGATGTCTATCGTCAAGTTTAATAACTTGTCTGCACCATCCACATCTTCTACGTTTATAATAGTTCCCACTTTCATTTGAACTTTTGCAAAATCTTTAATTGATATTTCTTCCATATTTATATTTTATTATTTTTAAATTTTTTAGTGTCTAAGAAACTTTGAAGTATAATGGCAGCTGCCTCGTCGTCTCTGCCTGACCCATCCCTTGAAGCTTGTCGTGTAGTATACATTTCTTGATGCAAGTGGATTTCGGTATCTGTATTTTTCAGCATTTTTTCTATTGCTGTTTTAACAGAATAAACTTTTCCCATTATTTCATTATCTTTTCCAGAAAAGTCAGTTGAGTGCCCAATGACTACGCCTGTATAGTTACTTGCGTCGAAAAGATCTTGAAGTTCTTTTTTTAGTCTGGCAGTTTTGACAACCTTTTTAGGGTTCGCGATGGTCATACTTTCATCTGAGAATGCTATTCCAGTGTTTTTTTCTCCTATATCTAGAGATAGGTACATTATATATCAGACAGTGACACAGAAGACCCAAACTTAGCAAAGCTGTTTAAATCAACATTAGCCAATCCGTCTCCTCCTTCATTGTTTGAAATCTTAAAAGTCTGAGACCACACTCCACTTAAATCTTTTTCAAAAAGATATACCGCTCCTTTCTCCTCCCCTCCATCGTTTCTATATGAACCTACGGAAATAGTGTTACCTAAATGCGATGCCGAGGAACCAAACAAATCATAGTCGTCTAAACTAACACTTACCTTTCCAGGTCCTCCTGCGTTGTCTGAGATTTTAAGGGTTTGAGACCATACTCCGTTTGAGTCTCTTTCAAATAGATACACGGCACCTCTTCCTGTTCCTCCATCATCATCACTCGGTGCTCCAACAAGAAGTTTGTTATCTGAATACGATACGGAGATTCCAAAATAATCAAAAGTATCTAGGTTAACATCCAACTTTCCAGTTCCTCCTCCGTTGTCTGAAATCTTAAGAGTTTGAGACCAGTCTCCGTTTGAGTCTTTTTCAAAAATGTATACTGCTCCTTTGTGATCCCCTCCGTCATCATCTCCATAGGCTCCTACAGCAAGAGTGCTGTTTGAATACGACACAGAATTACCGAAAAAATCAAGAAAATCTAAGTTAACATCCAGCTTTTCAATTCCTCCTCCGTTCTCTGAAATCTTAAGGGTTTGAGACCATTCTTTATTTGGTTTTTGTTCAAAGATGTATACTGCCCCTTGGTGATTATCTCCGTCATCATCTCCATAGGTTCCTACAGCAAGAGTCTTGTTTGAATACGACACAGAAGCACCGAAAAAATCATACTTATCCAAATCTACATTCAGCTTTCCAGTACCTCCTCCGTTGTTTGAGATTTTTAGGGTTTGAGACCATTCTTTATTTGAATCCTTATGAAAGATGTACGCTGCTCCTGCGCCAGATTTTCCGTCGTCATCTTCTTTTGCTCCAACCACAAGGACATCAGTTGAATATGAAACAGAGGTGCCAAAATAATCGTTACCATCTAAATCGACATTCAGCTTTCCTTCACCACCTCCGTTGTTTGATATTTTTAGAGATTGGGTTAATGCTCCATTTAACTTTTTTTCAAATATATATACTGCTCCTTTACCTGTACTGCCACCATCACTGTCTCCAGTTGACCCGATAGCAAGAAATTGTGTAGGTATGTTGAAATAAGACACGAAATCAAAGTTGTTTTCACATATTTTGTAAGTTGGGTTTTGTGAACAGAAGTATTCCTTTTCTTGTTCTATAGATATGTTGTTCACACCACAATGCCAATCTGTAGTAGTCTCATCCCCTTTTATTAAGACATACCCAGTTTTACAAGTATCTTTTATACTTAGCTTTGATAAAAGTTTTTCTTCCTTCCCTATCAAACTATTAAATGCATAATCTAAAGCTTTTTTACAAACTATTTGCCTGGAGGTTAATGCTGTACCTTCGTCAAATCCATCTGCAACATGCCCGAAAGGACATTCAACAGCATTTTTATCTATTTCTGTTAACAGATTTAGTTCACATACAGCATATAACCCAGAAGCCGTATCCCTAAGCCCTCTAAAATATTGTGTGGATAGACACAAAAACCTATAGTCTTCTACCAGATTTCCTTGATCGTCAAAGGAAGGTGTTTGTGTATATTGGTCTGCACCCTGTGTGATATTTTTTTCTGTTTGTGTTTTATAATCATTCGCACAAGTAAAAGATCCAGAACTAAAGGTTAATAGTTGAGCATCTCCACACACAGGAAGCGAAAGTTCTCCTGTATCAAAAGGATTTATGTTTGCTTGTGGCGGGTTT
>JABABE010000073.1 GCA_014238395.1 Candidatus Kaiserbacteria bacterium | reverse complement strand
TTTTTAGGTTTGGTTATAAAATTAATTTGTGTAGAATCTTTTGTTACTGTTCCTTTTTCTATTTGATAATCAAACACGGAAACAGGCATAACTGTTTCAACGTTAATCCCTGTTTCTTCTAAAATCTCCCTATGTAGGGTATTTGCAGAAGTTTCTAGCGGCTCCCTCTTTCCACTCGGTAATTCCCACATATCAGGAAACACGATTTCGTCTGAGCTCCTTTGCAAAATTAAAACCTTTCCTTCTTTGAAAACCACCCCTCCAACTACGATTTTTTGTATTATTGTTTTTTTCATTATAATAATTCTATTTTTCTATCCAAGAGTCCCCCATTGCTTTTTTTACTCTTTCATATCTTTTCCAGTTTTTGTTTTTTACAAAATCAGAGTTAAATATTACAAAGACAACATCTCCAAAATTATCAGTATAGTTATCTCTTTTCTCGTGTATTGTTCCTATATGCTCGTCATTGTATTTCCTATTTCTTTTGCTCTTAGTATTTCTCATAGCTTTTACTTCAATGGCAAGTTGATTTCCGTCTATGACAATATCTGGTCTTGAACCGTCAATTTCAACCTCATATTTCACGGAATGTTGTGGCAAGTTAGATTTTAAAAACTGACCAAGAGAAATTTGATACGCATGTTCCTTTTGTTTTGTTTCTTTTGGTATGTCTACTTCAAAAGATTCAATCAGGTTTTTAGTTTTTATTAATAAATCTGTTTTTTCTGTTTTGTTTTCTTTATGTTCTTCTTTAAGCACTATTTGTGAATTTTTTATATCTTCTAGATTAGTTTTTTCTTTTTTAGTCTTTAGATGGAAGAAAAGGTATATGCCCAAGCCAGCCACAGCCGCAATGATTGCAACAGCGATTAAGACACCAACCCAGTTAGTTTTAACAAAAACATACAGATTATATAGAACACCTAGAATCACAAGTCCTGCTAATAAAACAAAAACTTTTTCTAGATCTAACTCTTCTCTTTTTGCTTGATTGTATCTATATCTCCTTCTTCTTCTTCTATAAGCCATAATATTTTTTTAGTTTTTTCTTCATATTTTTTTGTTCAGTGTTTCAAACCTTTCTATTGTTTTTAGTATGGCTTTTTTCCAAGATGTTGAAGTGTTTTGATCCATTCCAACACCCCATACAAACATATCTTCTATAACAACGCGGACATAACACACTGCCTGAGCATCTGAAGACGCGCCTAGCGATCTCTCTTCATATGAGTTTATATTTATTGAAATTTTTAATAACTTTGATAAGGCGTTTATATAAGACTCAATACTTCCACTTCCAACTCCTGAAATATTGTGTTTTTTATTGTTTATATAGATAAATGTTGTGGTTTCCACATTCCCTTTTTTTTCTTGCATCTTTATCTCTGTGCCTACTTTGTACTTTGAATCATTATAAAAATATATTTTTTTGAATTCTTCCATAATAATTTCCGAAGGAATTTCGCTTTTTGTTTTTTGTGTCATTTTTTGTATTTTAGAAGAAAAGTCGATAATCAAAAGTTTAGGGAGATCGGCCCATCCATTTTTTCCTAATACATAAGCCAACCCACCTTTCCCTGACTGACTATTTATACGCACTAGTTTATCTATATGTAAACCTAAATCTACCGGATCAATGTGGAGATAGGGATCAGTGTATTTAGATTCTATTTTTTTGCTCTTTTCTCGCTTTACTCTTGCTTTTTCCATAGCATCTTGGTGTCCTCCAGAAAAAGCTGTGAAAACCAAATCGCCAGAATATGGTCTGCGTTCATCTATTTTCATTCCTGTTACTTCAGTATATTTTCTTTTTATTTGATTTAGATTGGAAAAATCTAAATTTGGGTTTACACCATCTGAAAGCATGTTGAGTGCCATTGTAGCAATATCTACATTGCCAGAGCGTTCTCCGTTACCAAACAGTGTGCCCTCTACCCTATCTGCTCCTGCAAGCAAGGCAAGCTCTGTCGCAGCAACCGCCGTTCCCCTGTCGTTGTGGGTGTGTACACATAAAATAATTTTATCTCTGACTTTATTTTCTTTAAATTTTTCGGACATCCAGGCTATTTGGTCTGCAAAAACAACCGGAGAAGACCTTTCTACTGTAGCTGGTAAATTTATAATAAGTTTTTCTTTTTTAGTAGGTTTTATTATATTTATCGCAGATAAACACACTTCGAGGGCAAAATCTAATTCTGTTGATGTAAAACTCTCTGGGGAAAATTGAAATCTTATTTTGTTTTTTTTGTTTTTCTTAGCAAGATCTATAACCTGTCTAGAGGAAGATATGACTGACTCTATTATTTCTTTTTTTGTTTTTTTTAGAACTGTCTCTCTTTGTTGAGGGGAGGTTGGTATATAAAAATGAACAATTGCTTTTTTTATATTTTTTATTGACTCAAACGTCTTCTCTATTTGATTTGATTTACAAGAAACTAATACTTGTATATACACATCTTCTGGTATCACCTTTTTTTTTGCTAAATTTTGCAAAAACTGATACTCAGAATCTGACGCAAATGGATAACCAACTTCTATCTCTTTGAAACCAATTTTGACAAGCTCATTAAAAAATATTTGTTTTTTTGATTCGTCCATTGGAGTAATTAACGCTTGATTACCATCTCTAAGGTCTACGCTGCACCACAAAGGTGCTTTTTTAAGTTTGCTTCCAATCCATTTTGCTCTACGGGTATCCATTTCTTCCTGGATTTTTTTTGGAAAAGAAATTTTGTTATATTTTTTGTGACTCTTCATACCTCTATTATACCAAATGGGTT
>JABABE010000072.1 GCA_014238395.1 Candidatus Kaiserbacteria bacterium | reverse complement strand
GGTATGGGACCATTTGATATCCCATGATCCATGGGTATGCATAACATACGCCCTTGGTTCATGATGCGATTCATACGTATTTCCAGACCGCTTACCATGAGGGTGCATATTCTAAACCCTCTTAATAATAGTGTGTATGTCTAGGCATCATGCTTTGGGGCGTTAGTTTGTTTTGAACTCCATTAATTGTGGAGATGTTCCGTTTTGTAATGGGGGAAAATAGGTGTTATTCTTATGATCCTGGATGCATTAATCGTAAGTGTTGCCGATAATTATCTGCCATATTTGAATCAAATAACGTCAAAAGTAAGATAAAATTAATGATCATAGATCTATTCGCGATCGGAATTTTAATGTCACCCTAATTTTACAAAAAATACCCGAATTTTACAATCTAACGAAACACGTGAAAATCCCTCAAATCTACTAGTGAAACATTTTGATGTATGATTGGAGACAAAAATCAAATTTTGATACATACTCAAACATTTAATAATTACGCAGAAACAATTATATATATCTACTGATATTATTTATAACCATGGGACTTGGCATTAGTGTATTAGCACATGGTAGTACTGATGAAAATACCGATATTAATAGTAGAGATAGTCATGTTTTTAATATAACGTTAACACCTTGTCCAAATTTGGAATACACCACTGTGCAATTAAAATTTAGCATTAGTGCTTTAGATCAATCTGGTGCTACCGCTAATCTGGAAAATTTAAGATGTGTAATTCGTCATAATGCAGATAAATTGGTTAATTCACTTATGGAGAATCAAGTAAGCTATACTCAAACATTGCCTTTGAATCCTACCATTTTGGGCATATTAAATGGCGGAACAAATGTTGAACTTGTATTGGATTTGAGAACAGGTGTCCGTCAATCTGGTGGGAGTTTAATCGAAGTCGATGCAAATGGGGATGTGTTTAGAACACCTTTGGGTGAATTAGTGATGACGTACAGTATAGAACAACTTGATATTAATCCAATAACTCCAAATTCAATTACATCTACGGCCACTATAAATAGTTGAGAATATAGATCTTTGAATAAATTCAATTGATGATGCATTAAATCTAGTAAAATAATATTTTTACAATCCAATGAAATTGTTACAATATTCTGCAGGTTTGCATGTATGCATAAATTCACTATACCATGGTTGCAGGATTAAATTTTGAATGGATGAATATCTTTTCGTCTTTTGACTGGAAATTAACAGTGAAAGCCATACTGCATGACTCAAAAAAGTAAAAAATTCTTAAAAAATATTCATATGGATGATCTCTAATGTACCAACATGTTCTTTTTTTAGTTTAATTCTGAGATCCACATTTCATGCCTAACGCCTAGATTCCATAATTTTGCAGAATCCTTCAACAAAATTGAAATTATACGTATTTGCGATACAGTACGATCAGAATATGTTTACCTCCATAATTAAACAGAAAAACACACTGAACAATAGATTTAAGATAACCAAAACGATCTCATTTGCAAGGTACACATTGGTAAAAACACTAGAAGATTGACAAGTGCAGTATGTCGACACTATTATGTTGTAATGAGATAAAATTTATTCCACTTGGGCACCATCATTTCATGGGATTATTTCGCCAAATTCTCAATTTTTACAAGAGAAACTGACTAATTATGTATATGATCTATTCTAATCTAGTTTTACTTTGAATCTGAGAGTTTTGAAACTGTCTAGTTG
>JABABE010000071.1 GCA_014238395.1 Candidatus Kaiserbacteria bacterium | reverse complement strand
GGAATCGAACCCGCGATAGAGGTTTTGCAGACCCCTGCCTTACCACTTGGCTACCGCGCCAGATTCATATCTTTGATGTGGAATATGATTTTTGGTACACGTCTGATTTTTGAATGACTCATTATATATGACCTACAAATTTTTTCTTTTCTCTTAAACCATTTTTCTACACCAGCTTTGTTTTTTTCTGGGAAAACACTTAAATATACATTTGCGGTTTCACCTCTAGGTGGAAACCTTATATCTATTATAGTAGTTAATACTCCTGTCATTTTGTTTTCAAGGATAAAATCATTTATAACTTTCTCCATTATAGATAGAGATCTGTTGTGTCTAAATGAACCATCCTTATATTCCATATTACCAAAATATACTTAGTTATTACAACTTATAATAATATCTCCAACCAAAAAATCTATATCTGTCTTCACAGACATCGCAAAACAAATACCAACTCCAGAAACATTTTTTTCTTCTTTGTTGTCCTGTTCCATACTTTGAATGGTAAACGAGTGTATAATTTTATTTTTTCTCTCCAAGATACATTTTTCTCCATGAGTAAATTTACCTGATGTAATCTTGACTCCACAAACGAGCACACCAGCTTTTTTCTTAAAAAGTTTTATAATCTCACCTGTTCCCGATATGTCATCCTCGTCTACTCCGCCTTTCTTTTTCTGCATATCTTTTATCCAATCATCTATCTGATATACAGTTTCAATTTCTTTAATAATTGTGTCGTTTGTCTTTGCACAAGATAGTACATCTTTCGGTGTTTTTACATTAAAACCAATTATGTGTGTATTTCCAGTAAGTTTTGCTAAATCCAAATCTTTTTGTGTTATTCCACCAAGTCCTGCACTGATCACTACAAAATTCTTGTGTTTACTTATTTCTTGTTGGTTTGCAAGCAAGGTTCCTGATGTGTCTGCTTTTATAATAATCTTTGTTTTTTCTGAATTTTCCAACTCATCTTGGTCTATTGTTTCTTTTTTTGTCGTGTTAGAGATATTGTTTTTTAGGTATTTTTCAACTTCTTTTTTCTTTTTAAATACTTTGATTTGTTCTCCAGATGTTGGAGATTTAGAAAAACCAACAACTCGCACAGGAACAGATTTGCCAGCTTCTTTGATTGGGGCAAAATCACAAGAGAGCATAATCCTAGTCGGTGCAAATGAATCTCCGGAAACTACAAAATCACCGCTTTTTAAGATTCCATCTTTCATAATTATAGTTGCAGCAATACCGGCTTTTTCATCTATATCTGTGTCTATAATAACTCCTTCTACCTCAGTTTCTTTTTTATCTAATGTGTCATAAAAAAGCAATATTAAATCTATTAATTCGTCTATACCATGACTTGTTTTTGAAGAAACCTGCAACCAAGGTACATTTCCTCCAAGTCCTTCTAACAATATGCTGTTTTGCATAACTTCTTTTTTGAGTTTTTCTATATTTGCATTCTCTACATCACACTTACTAAAAACAACAATAAAAGGGATTTCTCTTTCTTTTATGCAGTTGTATACAGATGATGTTTGTTCTTTCCATCCATCATCACAAGAAATTAAAAGTACCGCAATATCACATGCTACTAAACTGATGTCTCTTGTCATTTGAAAAGATGCGTGACCTGGCGTGTCTATGAAAGTAATAAATCTTTTATCTTTTTCTACCATATGAGCCCCTATGTGCTGTGTTATTTCACCAGCTTCATCGTCTATAGTATTTGTTTTACGAATTGAATCGAGCAAAGAGGATTTTCCATGATCAACACTACCTAATATAGCTACAATTGGAATATTAGATTTTTGCATATGATATACTATAACAAATTATGATCAAATTTGCTTGTTTATATGCTTTTTTTAGAAAGAAAAGATATTTTTTTGATTCTGGAGCGTTTGTACCAGTTTCAAAAAAAGTAATCAAAGCTATTGATTTTGTATTAAAAAAACAAAACCAGTTAAAAATTACGAACCCATTTAGCAGCTATCAAGAAGGAAGATGTGCACAAGACATTATCTTGTCCTCGCGTAAAATTTTTTCAGAGCCTATCGGTGTAAAACCAGAATCTGTTTTTTTTATATCTTCAGTATCAGAAGGTATTGAACTTTTTATTACAGAAGCAATAAAACAAGCAATAAATGAAGGGAACACTAAACCACACTTAGTATTTGGTATCTTAGAACACTCATCAATTTTAAAACTTGCAGAAAATCTTAAAAAAGATAATATGGACATTTCATTTGTGATGACAGATGAGTTTGGTCGAATTTGTATCGATGACCTAAATGATAAGATTAAAGAGGAGACAGTGCTTATATGCGTGCAGTCTGTAAACGGAGATACTGGAATAAGAAATAATATACACAAGCTTTCCCTTTCATCAAAAAATATAAATAAAAAAATATTATTTATTTCTGATATCACGCAAGATATTGCGTACACAAAAGCTGGTCCAAATTCTCTTGCAGTGGACGCTGTATTTTTCGACACAAGTAAGTTTGGCGCTCCAAAGGGGATTGCTGTCGCTTGTTTTGCGTCTCATGCTCTTGGAAGTAAATTTACAAAAAATAATATAAAAAATATTTCTTCTGGCTTTTCTATATCAGTTCCATTTATATATGGAGCAACTGTTGCGTATTCTTATATGATTAAAACAAGAGAAAACAGAATAAAAAAATTGAGAAAACATCAATTATTTTTGATTAAGAAACTTAGGATTATTTTACCTGATTGGGGGGTATATGGGATAAATGCTAATTTAGATAATATAAATTCTACAGATGATGACAAATTACTCAGATTATCACCACACATATTAAACTTACATAAAGGGAGAGACAATAATGACTATCATATAGCATTTTTGGATGAAAATGGTTTTTCTGTATCAAAAGGTTCTGCTTGTAGGATGTTTGGCAGTGATGTAACTAAAAAAATCACTGAAAATTCTAAGTACTATAAAAAGACTTCAGAGTCTGGGATAAGGGTTAGTTTTTTACCAAATACTAAAAAAAGAGATATACATAAATTACTTACGCTCATAAAAAAAGCTGACAAAATACAAGGAACAATGACCTCAAAAAGTTGAAAAAACCTTTATTTTGCAGTATAATACACATAAACATAATATAATTATGCATTTAGACGACCTTGAACATTCACAAATAATACTATTATCTATACTTTTGACACTGATTATATCTGTTGCGACTTCTGTATCTGTATTATCTATTTTAGAAAGTAGACACGGAGATACAACGGTAGTAAGTAAAACAATAAATAGGATAATTGAAAGAAAAATTTCTACCGATCCGTCAATCACAAAAGAAGCAATAGAAGATGATATAGAGTCCTTAATCACATCAATAAGTGACGGGAGTAAACATGCAGAATTAAATCCAGGAAATAATTTGATAAAAAGTTTTACATCTTCACAGCTTAAGGTAGATACTTTCAATAAACCTGTACTGATTCTAAAAACTCAAAAAACATTGTTCGTAGAAAAAGACCGTAATAGACAAGCAGACAAATTGAAAATAGTTTTACAAGATAATACATACAATTTTTCTGAGATATTTGACAGTAGGATAAAAAATTATTCTATATATGAATTGGATGATGCTGATGCTTTGTTTCCTATAAATTCAAATATAGCCATATCGGATCAAAGCGATATTGAAATTGCAAAAAAAGTATATGTGCTAAACAATTATAATAATGGTTTGTATTATACGGAAGGTGTAATATCTTCAATAAAAAAAGATGAAAGCGATATTGTAGAGTTTTCAATTTCGACAAACAATGATAGTTTGGATATAGATTTGTTTGTTTTTGATTCTGATAATAAACTATTAGGTATTTTGTTCGAAAATGATAAAAACACAGTTATTCCAATATATAAATCGATTTTCTTGTATAATAATAATAAAAAATAAATATGATACCATTTCAAAGTTTTACAGAAAAGGCAAAAAATGCAATACGAATAGCGCAAGAAACTGCATCAGAGCATGGAAGTCATAATGTAAACACTACACATTTATTTGCTGCTTTGTCTGGACAGGAGGAGGGACTGGTACCGGCTATTTTATACAAGTTTGGCATTGACAGTAACGAACTGCATGATCAGATTATTCAACTCTTAGAAACAAAAACAAACACGACTTCTTATGAGCAATTGCCGATGCAGTTTTATATTACAAGAGAGTTAGCAAAAACACTTGAGAGGTCAATTCAAATCGCAAAAAACATGAATGAAAGTTATGCATCCACAGAACACCTTTTTCTATCAATTCTAGAAAATAAGGAAATGGTAAAATTATTTTTGCCCTCGGATATGATTTCGTCTGAAAATGTTATCAATGTTTTAAAAGAGTTGAAATCAAAAACCAGTTTAAATAAAACAGAAAGTAAAAAAAATCTTATGAAATTTGGTAGAGATCTAACAGCACTAGCAAAGGAAAACAAGTTAGACCCTGTCATTGGTAGAGATGTAGAAATAAACAGAGTAATACAAATATTATCAAGAAGAACAAAAAACAACCCCATTCTTATAGGAGAAGCAGGCACAGGAAAGACAGCAATAGTTGAAGGACTTGCAAAGAGAATAATAACAAACGATGTTCCAGAATCTGTGAAAGACAAAGAAATAATAGCATTGGATTTGGGTTCTATGCTTGCTGGAACAAAATTTCGAGGGGAGTTTGAGGAAAGGCTTCGTGCGGTAACAAAAGAAGTAGAAAAAGCCAATGGAAGAGTCATACTTTTTATAGATGAAACACATACGCTCGTAGGCGCAGGTAGTGCAGAGGGTGCTATGGATGCATCCAACTTATTAAAACCAGCTTTAGCTCGTGGTGAGTTAAGAATGGTAGGAGCCACAACTCTAAGAGAGTATCAAAAGCACATAGAAAAGGATGCTGCTCTAACAAGGAGATTTCAGCCAGTATATGTTGCAGAGCCGACGACAGAAGACGCTGTGTCTATCTTAAGAGGTTTGAGAGAAAAGTACGAACTTTTTCACGGTGTTTCAATCACTGATAATGCTATGGTTGCAGCAGTAAATCTGACAACCAGATATATTACAGATAGATATCTGCCAGATAAAGCAATAGATGTTATAGATGAAGCCGCTTCAGCATTAAGACTCTCATTAGAGAATAAACCAGAAGCGTTGGACGAGGCACATAGAAAAATTATGAGACTTGAAATAGAATATGAAGCATTAAAAAAAGAAAAAGAAAATGCTAATGAAAAAGATTTTAAGATAGAAAAAAGAATCCAAGTAATCACAAAGGAAATTGCAAATTTAAAAGAAGGATCAAAAGAACTTGAAACCAGTTGGAAAAATGAAAAAGAAACAATCACAAAATTAAAAGATATACAAGTTAAATTAGAGGAATTAAAGATTAAAGAAGATGAAGCAGAGATGAAATCTGACTTTGCCCAAGCAGCAGAGTTGAGATATGGACTGTTGCCTACTTTAGAAAAGAAATATAAAGCACAACAGACAAAATTACGAAAATTACAGAAAAATAGAAAGATTTTAAGAGAAGAAATAACAGATGAGGATGTTGCATCTGTGGTTTCTAAGTGGACAGGTATACCTATAAACAAGATGCTTGAAGGCGAAGTAGCAAAGTTAAGTCGCATACAGGAAATTTTAAATAAAGAAGTAATTGGGCAGGAAGAGGCTGTGTCTCTTGTGACTTCTGCTATAAAGAGATCTAGGACTGGTATATCTGACCCAGGAAGACCAATAGGATCTTTTATATTTTTAGGACCCACAGGTGTTGGTAAAACAGAACTTGCGAAGAAATTAGCATCATTTTTGTTTGATGATCCAAAATCTTTAATAAGGTTTGATATGTCAGAATATATGGAAAAACATTCAGTATCTAAATTGATTGGTGCACCACCAGGATATGTAGGGCATGAAGATGCTGGTAAACTTACTGAGGCGGTTCGGCACCGACCATTTTCTGTTATTTTACTTGATGAGGTTGAAAAAGCTCATCCTGAAGTATTTAATATACTTTTGCAGATTTTAGATGATGGACATCTTACGGATGCAAAAGGCAGAACTGTGAATTTCAAAAACACAGTTATCATATTAACTTCCAACATAGGTTCAGGGGAAATCATGTCATTAAATTCTATAGGTTTTTCTACGGACGATAATAGTAATAAAGAAAAAGATGAGTCCATGTTATATGAAAAAGTAAAAGAAAAAGTGACAGAGTCATTAAAGCAAGTCTTTAAACCCGAGTTCCTTAATAGATTGGATGAAGTTATTGTATTTAAACCATTGTCATTTGACACAATAAAAGATATAGTAAAAATTCAAATGAAAGAAATCACAGAACGGTTGGAAGAAAAAGATATTAAAATAAAGGTACACAATCCTGTATATAACAAACTTGCCAAGGAAGGGTATGATCAACAGTATGGAGCAAGACCTCTTAGGAGAAAGATACAAACTGAAATCCTAAATAAAATAGCAAATGAAATAATAGCTGCAAATATTAAAAACGGGGATACTGTCTCTATAGGCGTTTCTCCAGATGATAAATTTGTTTTTTCAATTATGAAAAATAATTCTAAAACAAAAAAGTCAGTATTATCTAAAAAAACACACTAAATAAAGGAGATTTTGATAATATCACTTTTCAAACCAATAAATAAATGATATAATTATGGTATATGAATATGTTATCATTTTATAACCAATTAAAAAAGAAAGCGTCGGTGGCAGAGTGGTCAATTGCAACGGACTGTAAATCCGTCGACGAAAGTCTACGTTGGTTCAAATCCAACCCGGCGCACACATTTGTAACAATTTTTTTGTTTACATTCTTTGTATTGTTTTCTGTAATCACAGTAAATGTGTCTGCACAATTTACATACAGTTTGGAATTAGATGATTCCAGAGAAAATGCTATCTTTGAAACAGAAAATGTAGATAATCCAGATTTTACCTTTTTTTATACTTTTGTTGAAGATCCAGGTGATTGTTTGACTGAACTGGTATCTTCAGATGTATCACGAAAATCTTTTGACCCAAATGAGGCTATAAAAGTAAGTGGAAGTAGTACTCACAATAAATTTTTGTGTATAACAGAAAATGATGGTAGTTATGAATATCAACCAGTACAACCGCTGTATATAGTAAACCAAAAACCTGATTTAGATTTAACATTCAAAAAAGTAAAAGGAAAATTTGAAACTCTACACAACACTTATGATGTTATAGTAAATGATGATCTTGATTATAATGATCATAACACTGGAAGGCTGGTATGGGGATATGTACCTTTTTCAGACATTTGTAATTCTAGAAAACCTAAAGATGTAGCTTCTTTGTTTGGTCTAACAAACATAGAAAATCACCAAAAACCTACATATGAAAAATATGATGAAAAATATGGTGAAAACTTTGTTTCTGATTTTGTTAATGAAGCGGGGAATTTGAAAAACATAACACAAGATGAAGGTGCAACTATTAAAATAAAACTAATACAGGATGTAGAGTCTTTTGAAATAGACGAAATAAATCATAAAAACAAATATTTGTGTTTTTTGTCAGCACATCCTTCTTATGATGCGTATGCAGTTAAACTAATAACATTAAGATATACTGAGGAGAATAGTGGAAGAACTGATGGAGGTATGGGTTCTATTAATTTTGATGCTGCAAATAATTTTTATAACAATCTAGCAAACGACCTTAATTTAACCTCATCAAATTCACAACCTTCAAGTATCAGCAGGTTTCTTTCAGAATTTTTTGAAGACCGTGAATCATCTGGTGCTCAAAAGAAAAAGAAAAATCCGGAGTTTTCTAACATAGAAGGTGGACAAATAGTTCCTTGTGGAGATGGTAAAAACACTAAGTATAAATGCAAAGTCTCTCATTTTATTAAATTATCAAGTAACATATTTAAATATCTTGCCTTTTATTTATTTATACCTCTCGCTACTTTCGGAGTATTGTTTTCTGGACTTAAATTCTTATTTTTTGCAGAATCATCAGAAGCAAGAAACGCAGCAAAAAACAACCTAATATGGACTGTGGTTGCATTCATACTGGTTTTTGGTGCGTATGTACTTGTTGATTATTTCTTTGTTCTTACTGGAGTTGGTGAACTTAACGAATTAATCAAAAATAATATATAATATAGGATATGCCACAAGCACACATCGCAAGACTTAAATGCACAGAAACTGGACACATCCAATATTGGTCAACCAGAAATAAAAAATCGTGTCCAGATCCTCTTAAATTAAAAAAGTACAATCCGAGATTAAAAAAACATACATTGTACAAAGAAACAAAAAAATAGTTGGGTCTATAGTTTAGTTGGTAGAACAACGGTCTCCAAAACCGTCGACCTAGG
>JABABE010000070.1 GCA_014238395.1 Candidatus Kaiserbacteria bacterium | reverse complement strand
GTAAACGATATTGTTCCGTCTTTTGTTGAACTTATGGTCACAACTGGATTGTTTGTTGGATCAGTTATTGCAGTTTCTTCAGCAATAGTTGATGGGTTTGTGTCCACTGTAAATGACGGTATTGCGATATTTTCACTTACAACATCTACAACACTTGTAAGTACAATTTCACAATCATCATACGTTCCATCTTCAAGTTCTAAGAAGTTTGGGTCTACAAGTTCAACTGTTAAAACAGCACCAGCTGCGAGTTGATTTTCCGCACTTGCTTCAAATCCACAAGAACCACCAGCTACAAAAGAGACTGTAGTGTCAGTATCAACGGTTGAAGTTATTTCCAAAATTGGGTTATTTGTAAGTCCTATATCGTTAACTTCTGCTGTTGGTTTTTTAGTTTCTATTAATATGGTTCCTGGTACAGGGACATAACCAGATTTGTTTTCAACCTTATCTACTACTTGTATAGCGAAGTTATAGTATCCATTTGGAAGTGGTATGTATGAACTATCTATTACTTTACCTTCGACAGTGTGACCGGCTTCATCGGTTCCAACTCTTATATCAACTGTATACCCATCTGATGCATTACTGGTTTCTGAATGTGATGTTGGAGATGCTTGCTCTGCTACAAGAATCAAGGAATCCTTGTCATCTGGAATGTTGTTGTCATTTAAATCACTCCAAAGGTAAAGTTCAATATAAGACCTCGCCTCAACGTTTTTAACTTCAAACTTAGGTGCTGTCTCGCTTGTGATAAGGTCTGTGTCACTTGAACCTGAGTCGCTTTCTTTTTTTAGGGATGCAGTTATTCTTTTTATTGATCCTAGCACACCTTTTACTTCTGAGTCTATGTAGAGCACAGTATCTTCAGAGGATACTGAATCAGATCCGCCTTTTGTTCTTGATGTCACTTTGAAAGTGTGTTGTCTTCCATAATCATCACCAGTTCTAAGCACATCTGTTGGGATTACTACATCATATTCAAGACCATCATCTGTAGCTTTAAGGTCACAAGCCGCAGAGCTATCTGCGTAAGCTTCTATGTTTAGTGCATGGCCCTCTGGGGTTGTAGGTACGTCTCCTTGATTTAAGTATACAAATAACCTACTGTTTGGTATAGCACATCCTTTTAGGTTTACAGGTTTTAGAGAATGATAAATATAAGTATCTGATACATCAACTACTTCTATGTGAGATGAATTTACTATAGGTTTGGTTGGTGGAGTTGGTACAAGATCTTCTACATTTATAGACAATGTGTGTGATGAATCTGACTCTGTACCTGAAATTGTAACTTTCGCGTCCAAAATATAAGAATCTGTGGATGGAGTTAATTTAACATATGTACTCCATTCATTATTCTCTTCAACTAATAGGGGATCTATTGATTGGTCCCTTAGAGTACATGTTGTTGTATCAGATGGGCTTGTACAATTATATTGATTAACAGCAGATGAATTACTATCATTATATATTTTAATTTGACTAAGTTTCACTGGAGGTGTGTCGCCTGATTCACTGTATGGCGCATAACCTCTGATGTTTATATATTGGTTGTTTGTGAAATATTCATTGTGATTTTGTAGTGTTGAGTAGGAGTCTATATGTAGTGAAAGACCTGTAGGTTTTGAATCTATAGATGCAATACGGAAATCAGATGCTGCTAAATACTTTGGATCAGGGATGTTTCCTGCTTTATCTATCACAGTAGCTGTAACTACATACAATCCACCAGAAAGACCATCAGAAATCTCTGTTGCTGTGAGTTGTGCAATTCCAGGAGTAGGAGTGTAACCAGGAACAAAATCACCATATTTTACAGTTACATCTACAAAATCGTTATCTGTATTTTCCGCTTCAGCAGTTCCTATTGTAGTTAATTCATCTTGGTCAATTTCCCCATCCCTGTTACCATTGTGATCATCCCAATCGTATAACTCCAATATTGAATCTTTTTCAATATTTGTTATATTAAATGTTGGTCTTTTTTCATTTGTTACAAAAACAATAGATGAATAACCAGATAGTAGGCTTATTCTTGAAAATCCTGTAGGTGTTTCAGAGTCAAGTGTTAGTGTCAAATATCCATCCCCGGTTTGAGATATTGAAGCATTTCCTGATCTGTCTATTGAAATTATCTTTAATGTAAAACTTGTTCCTGTGTTTAATACAGAATCTATGTTTGAAAAGTATTCTTTTTCAATTATAAATTCAAATTCTTTACCTGAGTTGTTATTTGAGTCCGTACAGTCTGCTCCATCAGCTGTAACAGAAAACGGAAGTATTATGTCATCCAAATCGATTTCAATTTCTGAGTTTGCCTCTGCACAACCGTTAAAATACAGGTCTTTAAATTGAGTATAATTGTCTGTTGTGTAATAATCTGCAGACGATGTTGTATCTGAAATCGGCCTCCCGGTGTCATCACCAACTTTGATAGAAACTGCATCTGGTGTGAATGGAGAAGTTGTATCAACATATATATAAATAGGGTTTGATTTTGATGACTCTTCTCCGTCAAACTCAGATGTTGCTGTGATCTTATATAGTGTGTCACTTACAGCCAAAGAAATGTCAATCTCCCATTTGTTTTGTCCATTTACAATTGTTGTTGAACCAAGAATGTTTGTGTCGGCATCTTTATATACATTTATAGTTTCACCAGCTTTTCCTTTTCCTTTTATAGTTATTCCTGATTCTGAATCTGTATAATATGTATTGTTATATATTGTGTTGTAGTCTGTTGTGTCTACATATAGTTCTGTTGGTGGATTACCAAGTATCTCAACATCAAATGAAAGTACATCAACATCGTCTGTTGTAGAAAAGTTTCCAGCGGCATCAACAATAATTGCAGTAAATTTGTTATCTGTGCCACTCAACACATCTCTGTTTATTGTTTTGAGTGTTGTTGTTGTGTAACCAAATATTGTGTTTCCAAAAACAACATCCACTGAGCTAGAAGTACTTTGAGTAGATGCTTGAATTGATTTCAAAATTAGTTCGTTTGTTTGTATGACACCGTCGACACCAGTTTCTCCAGCTTGTACTTCATCTTTCCATTGATATAACTCAACAACGGCATTTGCTTCAACATTAGAAACACTAATCCCTGGTGTAGAACTATTTACTTTTGTAGAATCAAATTGGTTTGGTGATGTTAATGACAATGTTGGTTTTGGTGATAATGTAACTTCTGTATCTAATACCACATCAATTGTTGTCGTAGAACCATCGGTATAGTTTCCAGCACTATCAGTCAAATCTATGTATAGCGAATTTTGGTTTGAAGTAAGTGTTGATGCGCTTATCGTTACATCGTATTTTGCATCCCCTTGTGTAGTACAGGTTGTTGTGTCTGTTGTGTCTTCTGTTACAAGGATAGATGTCAAATCATCAGTTGAATTATTAATAGTAAGTAGGTTGTCTGACTCAGCACACACATTAAATACCAAAGTGGTGTTGTTTGTTATGTTGTCAGTCAGTCCATTTGGATATGCATCTCTTGAGGAATCACTTGATTCTAATAAGTCAATAGATGTAACTTGTTTTGATTCTGTTGTATCTACTGTAAATACAAATGATGCATATGATGGTGTGTTAGCCAGATTTAATGCTTTTGCACATATGATATATGTTGCGTTTTCTGCAAACACAGATTCAAACAATCCACCACTTGTGTCATTTGTGAACGGGTCGCTCAAACTATAGTCAGTGTCAGTGAGGTCTGCCGCACAGTCAGTTGTAGAAGATTGTAAATTAGAATATTTTAAGCTGCTTAAGTCCAAGCCAGTTTGATCTACTGAAGCAATAGCTTCTATTGATGAGTAATTTTTCCCTTGTTTGTTTATATAGTTTATTGATGTGTCAGCGTTTGTGTAGATTAGATTTGTATTTGCTGTAAACTCTATTAGTGTTTCTGCTGTATCTACTTTTATGTCTACTGGAGGTGTAAATGATGAAACATACCCAGCCAAATCAACCACACGAACTACAAACTTATAAGTAGTATTATCAACTAAGTCTGTGCTATCAATAGTTTTATTTTCTGATGTGGTGTAATTTGTGACCTCACTTCCCCACAAAACATCTGTGACACCTGCTGTAAATTGTGTAACTCCGTGAAGTGTTAACTCTGACGCTTGTACCAAACCGTC
>JABABE010000069.1 GCA_014238395.1 Candidatus Kaiserbacteria bacterium | reverse complement strand
TGTCTTTTTCTTTAAAAACTAGACTTAAAAATCTATCTAAAATCCAAGTCCAAATCCAAAGTAGATACTTTGTGAATTACTTGCTATATCCCTTTTTGTCTTATCTCCATTATATTCAAACTCTATTTCTGTTTTTTGAGAGTAGCGATATTCCACTCCAAACTGCACTACTGCTAAGGCTACATTGACACCTGTAGAAATCCAAGTTGCATTATAAGATTGTTTATCTTCGCCATCACTAGCAGTTTTAAATTTCACAGATCCATTGCTTACACCTAAACCAAGATAAGGTTTAATTAACTTTAGAAAAGTTTTTTTTACCCCAAAACTAGTTTCTGTGATTTTGAGTTCTTCTTTACTTTGTTTTGCCTCTCCATATTTAGCTGACACCAAAAAATCTATACCTACAAGAGGAATTCCTATGTCAAAATCTAATCCATAGTGAGTAACTGATTTTAATTCACTATCGCTGTTATTGCTTGGACTTTCTTTTAAAGTGGTTTGTCCTGTTCCAACTCCAAATTTTATTCCCGCAAAGGAAAGACTAGTAAAAAGCACTAAAAGAAGTGCACTCAAGGTTATTTTTTTAAACATTGCTCTTGTTATTTATAATAGATTTTTGAATTTGCGATACGTAACGGTAAAACGTCTTATTACTTCAAACTTCATACGAGCTATAGTGAAACCTCCACTGGAGGTTTCATAGCCTAATTGTACTGTATGCAAATTTTAATATGTTTTGCACTACGAAGGCAAAAAAAATTTTTGAGTGCGCCAAGAATACCAAAGTGTTTCAAGGAACAAAATTTTTTTTCAATGGTGTCTTGCAAAACACTACAAACTTTGCATATCCCAAAAAAGGACTGCAAAAACTCCCTTAGGGCTTTCACTATAGCCCATCTTTATTTAAAGCAATAAAAACTTGTTTAGGTTAAACGAAACAAGCAAATCCAAAAGTCTATGAAGTTATAAGACCATTACACAGGGCAATACCCAATTTAAAGGTCTCAGTCATAGTTAAAAACCGATATCAAAAAACAAATT
>JABABE010000068.1 GCA_014238395.1 Candidatus Kaiserbacteria bacterium | reverse complement strand
TTCTCTATTTCTTCTGGACCTGCATCTGTAGTAAAATCCCAATCCTTTGGATCAGAATTAATAAGTAAATCACGGACACATCCGCCAACCAGATACGCGCTATAACCATTTTTCTTTAAAGTTTTTGCAATTCTGGAAATTGTTTCAGGTAAAATTATTTTATTCATTTTTATTTTTTTACTACACCTGGCAGGATTTGAACCCGCAACCTCTTGGTTCGAAGCCAAGCGCTCTATCCAATTGAGCTACAGGTGCCTGTTTATATTATAAAACATACCGGCTCTTTGTATATCTTTGTGCGGGTAGAGAGAATCGAACTCTCGTCTTAGCCTTGGCAAGGCCATATTCTACCACTAAACTATACCCGCTCTAATGCCTGTCAATGCAACTGCATAACAAACAAAGGTGTCAAAAGACACCTTTGGTTTGTTACAATTGCATTATGTGATTTGCTTATTGATCCTCATTCATTTCTTTATTCATCTCATCCTTATTCGTCTCATCCTCATTCGTCCCCTCTTCGTTCACACCGTCCATATCCTTTTTCATTTCTTCTTCATTCATTCCTTCTGTATTACTGTCTCCCATTTGTCCTTCATTCATTTCATCCATAGTAAAATTATATTAGATTAATAAATCACATAAGAAACTATTCAAAAGTGATTAAGTATATTATATCAAAAAAAATGTCTGTCGGGAAGCCGGGATTCGAACCCGGAGTCACTCGTACCCAAAACGAGCATGTTAGCCGTTACACCACTTCCCGATTAATATAAGTATACACGTTAAATAGGTATAAATTCAATGGAATAAGGTTTCTTATGTTTCTTAAGTAACAAGACATAAACGATATATATTTCCAAATCATCTATGTCATTTTCGTTCATATAAATATCACTAAAAGTAAATAACTTTCTTTGCTTTTTTTTGTCCACTAATTCTCCAGCTGTTAAAACAGAATCTTTAAATTTTTTATCAGTGTATATGGTTTTAACCTCAAATATATATGTTTTATTACTTTTTTCAGCTATGATATCTATTTCAAATTGTTTGGTTTTATAGTTTCTATGTTTCACGTGAAAACCATCTTTTTTTAACTTTTTTTCAACATAAGATTCACCTGTATTACCTATTAATTTATTTAATATACCCATGTTTTAAACTATTTTATATGTATTTTAAACATTTTTTTCGAAGCTTTTAAACATATAATAATGTTTATGTGCAAAAGTCACAAAAGCCTTTTCACGTGAAACATTTATTTTCAGACAGAGGTAGTATTAAAATGTTTCATAGATAACAGATAGGATAGACTGTAAAAATAAATGATTTTAATTAAATGTGTTACTATGTTTAATAGTCTCTTAAGGAGGTCTTTATTCTTTTAAAAAAAATCGATACTATAAATCATTATGTATAGAAAAACACCTATGTTCGAAACAGAGGGGATTGTATATTTCGAAAAGTTAAAACAACAGGTTCTAGAAATAAAGAAAGCAGTATTTCTAGCAAAAAAATTGAACTTTAACCGGTCAGGAAAACACAAAAAGCCCAAAAAAAGCCCTAATTAAAAAATAAAATTAGGGTTTTGTAATAAAAAATCTACAGGCTAAGTTGCTAAGTCTTTAAAAAACAAATCACGCTTTATTAAAATGGGGCAGTACTAATTAGTAAAAAAATCAAAAATGTTTTCTATACTTTTTGCATTTTCTTTTGAATATAAATCTGTGTAACCACATCTTCTGCAAGAAACGGTTATAAATTTTTTGTTTTGGATGTTAAATATTTTCGTCCAAAAACCAGATGCAGTCCTGATCTCTCCTGTAACATACTCAATATTGTTGCATTTCAAACATTTATATTTGTTATTTTCCATACATATAGTATAAAGGTAAAATTTAACAAACACTCTCATAATTAATATATCTAAAAACAATTAA
>JABABE010000067.1 GCA_014238395.1 Candidatus Kaiserbacteria bacterium | reverse complement strand
TTTTTGGTACAAACTCTTCATGCGCACGATCAGCACAGTCATTAACTCCATCAAAAGGAGAAGCAATAAGAAACAAGCTGTTTAATTTTTTGTTTTTAAGGCCTTCTTCAGACAAGTATTTTAGTAAAAAAATTCCACCTAAAGACCACCCTACAAGCACCAGTTCCTCAGAAAACTTTGGTAAAAACCTTTCAAACCAAATTTTCCATTCCTTGTATTTGGCAAAATCACTGCAAGGCATCTGCATACAAAACAGATTATTTTTTATTTTTGTCGGCATTTTTTTAGTCCAAATTTCCCAATTTTTGTCTTTCAAAAAATATCTTTCTATATCTTTTGTTTTTAAACTGTTTAGATAATCTGATCTGGATTCAAACACATCCCCTCCGTGAAAATATATTACTTGTGGTTTCATTATTAACAATTATTATATAAGATTTCTTTATAAAACACAAAACTGTGATGTATACTTATATTGTATAAGTAATTTCACTTATATTTATATTAGGAGGCAACTATGAATCTTAAACTTAATGGCGTTGATTTTATCTCTCAACATAAAGATATATCAAACTGTGAATGGCGTAGAAAAAGTTGTGGTATTGTCTGTCTGACTGTGGTATTAAATTTTTTATCTAAAAGTAAAAAATATACTGCAGATGATATGTTAGAAAGAGCAAAAGAAAAAGCTTATCTTAAAAATGTAGGGTGGTTACACGAAAAACTAATTGCTATTGCTAATTATGAAGGTTTTTTTGGTAAAAAAGTCATTAGATTAAAAGATAGAAATGATTTATCTTTGGATGAAATAAAAATTGGTATGAA
Source organism: Candidatus Kaiserbacteria bacterium (assembly GCA_014238395.1). Lineage (GTDB taxonomy): Bacteria > Patescibacteriota > Minisyncoccia > Phycocordibacterales > JABAAK01 > JABAAK01. The sequence goes on along the minus strand of JABABE010000067.1, from coordinate 459 downwards.
AGAAAGATACTTAGAAATAGTATCATGTATTAAAACAGGAATACCAGTTATTGTTTCTGTGAAAAAAAAGAACAGTGGGCATATGATTGTTATTACAGGAATTAAAACATCAGAATCCACAAACAAAGAAGAAAATCAGATTGAGAAACTTTATGTTTGTGATCCAGACGACAAAGAATCTCAAACAAGTAACCCTTACAATGAAATTGATTTTAAAGAGTTTTCAAAAATCTTTAGAGGTTCTTTAATAATGATAAAACATTAATTCAGTTTTTGACCGAATAAGAAATTTTTTTTAAGAAATTTTTTATTCGGTTTGTTTTTTAAAACGCTGCGGGTCCACTAGGACTTGAACCTAGGTCGACGGTTTTGGAGACCGTTGTTCTACCAACTAAACTATAGACCCAACTATTTTTTTGTTTCTTTGTACAATGTATGTTTTTTTAATTTTGGATTGTA
>JABABE010000066.1 GCA_014238395.1 Candidatus Kaiserbacteria bacterium | reverse complement strand
TTACAGCAGGAGATGACTTTTACAACTACGGAGAAATTGATGTTGGGGAAAACCTCAATGTTACAGCAGGAGATGACTTTTACAACTACGGAGAAATTGATGTTGCGGATGACCTCAATGTTACAGCAGAAGCCTACTTTTACAACTACGGGAAAATTGATGTTGCGATAGACCTCAATGTTGCAGCAGAAGATTTTTTTTACAACTACGGGAAAATTGATGTTGCGGATGACCTCAATGTTACAGAAGGATATGACTTTTACAACTACGGGAAAATTGATGTTGCGGATGATTTCAAAGTTACAGCAAACTTTTACAACCTAGAGAGTGCAACGATTAGTATGGTTGGCTTTACTATTATAGGAAGCCTTTACAATTACGGAGTTGTGGCCATAGGAGATAGTCGTGATTTTGGAGGTGTTACTAAAGGGAATGTAAACGATAGCACTATCACACCAGATGGAACGACTTTAACAGATGCAATTCAATCGTCTAGCGGAATAGACATTATAAATATAGCCCAACCCGATAGCAATGGACTTTCCAACAATAGTTATAGCGTTTTTAGTATCTCAAGTTCTGGGGTTGTTTTTAACAATAGCTCTTCTACTGTGTCGTCTAGTTTGGCTGGAACTATTGCGGGCAATCCAAACTATAGCGCATCAGATTCTGCAAGTCTTATTCTCAATCAAATTACTAGCAATAATCCGAGCTATTTGGGAGGCATACTAGAAGTAGCTGGTGATTCTGCTGCTATCATTATCGCAAATCCCAATGGAATTGTTTGTGGCGGCTGTAGTTTTGCTAATACGGACAAAGTAGATTTAATCACTGGCACAGCAAACTTTGATGCAGCAGGAATGATTTCTGACTATACCACAGCAGCTAACGATGTTTTTATTTACAATGCAAACATAATCTTAAGTGATTTTAATACTACAGCAGGTAATAACTTTTTTAATTGGGGCAATTCAACGATTAGTGCGGATAACTTCAATGTTACAACAGACTACAGCTTTTTCAATTATGCAACAATCAATGCAAATAACTTCAATTTTACAACAGACTACAGCTTTTTCAATTATGAAACAATCAATGCGAATAACTTCAATGTTGCAGCAGGAGACGAGTTTTTCAATAGGGATAACGCAACAATCAATGCGGATAACTTCAATGTTACATTAACAGGTTTTTATGGTGACTTTAACAATGAGGATGGTGCAACAATCACTGCGAATGATTTCTATGTTACATTAACAGGTAATTTTAGTGACTTTAACAATGGGGGTAGTGCAACAATCAGTGTAGATAACTTTAATGTTACAGCAGTAAATGACTTTTACAATGAGGATGGTGCAACAATCAGTGTAGATAACTTTAATGTTACAGCAGTAAATGACTTTTACAATGAGGATGGTGCAACAATCAATGCAGATAACTTTAATGTTACAGCAGTAAATGACTTTTACAATG
>JABABE010000065.1 GCA_014238395.1 Candidatus Kaiserbacteria bacterium | reverse complement strand
TTAATGCGAATGTAGCTCAGCTGGTTAGAGCACTGCACTGATAATGCAGAGGTCGTAGGTTCGAGTCCTACCATTCGCACAAAAAACCAAAATTATTTTAATAAAATTACAGTAACGATTAAAAACATAGTAATCAAAATCTTTCTAAGAGCTTCAATAGTCCTAGTATAGAATTCCAAAAAGAGTTATATATGTTATTTTAGATATTGAAAGTACACTAAAAAGCAAAATTTTGAGTATTTTAGAGAGCTGTATCTGAAAATAATCTTTTAAAAATAGTTTTTTTATAAAAATTGCCATTTTTGTACTATTTTGATAAAATTACAATATGTTAAAAATAATCAAAAAAGTAATTCTTTCAACTGTTTTTTCTTTTATACTTTTTAATTTTTCTTTTGTGTCAGTTTCGATAGCAAAAGAAACTCTTGTTTTGGAAATGCCATTTAGTATTACAACAAACACTTCTCTCACTGCACCTAGAATAGAATTTTTTTCTTATGATGAAAGTAGAAATATATCTGAACTTGATGATGATAAAAACAATTCAATTGACAATGGAATAGAAAATGTTTTGGGAAAAAAGGCAGATGATGTCCGTGCAATATATATGACTGCTTACACAGCAGGATATGCTAAGCGAAGAAATTCACTTATAGAAAAAGTTGTTGCAAGTGATGAATACAACGCCATAGTTATAGACTTAAAAGATGTTTCAGGCTTCTTGGCATACACACCAGACAAGAGGATAGAAGATTCAAGTCCGAGCAAAAAAATAAAAGATATACATGCAGTAGTGAAACAAATAAAAGAAAAAGATATTTATCTAATTGCAAGAATAATAGTTTTTAAAGATCAAGAGTTTGTAAGAAAATATCCGGGATTAGCTGTTAAAAATACATCAGGGGAGATCTGGAGAGATAGGAAAGGAAAAGCGTGGGTAGATCCATCTGCTGAAGTAATCTGGGACTATACAGTTAACTTATCAAGCGAAGCCTATGATTTAGGTTTTGATGAGGTAAACATTGATTATGTTCGATTCCCATCAGACGGAGATATGAAAGATATAACATACCCA
>JABABE010000064.1 GCA_014238395.1 Candidatus Kaiserbacteria bacterium | reverse complement strand
TTTGGTGCTATAGGTTTTGTGTCTATAGATCTAGAATTTTCCTTGGGTGTACTAAAACCTTCACCCCATTCTTCTGTTCCTAACTGAGATTTTTCTAACTGAAATTTTTCATCAAAATCAAATGTGCCTAGGAAATCTTTCTCTTCATTAGAAGATTGTTTTTTATAGTCCATCAAACTATAAACCTAATCATTTGAATCATCTATAGTTACACTCTCACCTATCTCTTCCGTTATATTAAAAGGCGGCGGAGGAGTAGGAGGATCGGGAATTTCTTGCTCTTCTGCTCTTTTTGTTACTTTGGTCTGTTCAGAAGCAACATTTTTTTCTTCATCTTTCATTGCTTAATTTATGGTAAGTTAAGATAAATTTATTAGCTTTCATAAGATCATAAATTAAAAAAATTAGCAAGACTTTTATATAAAATGATTATATTATGATTCTTTATAAAAAAATCATAACTAAAAAAAATAATTAGAATAACTGCAAAGGATGCCATAGAGATGGTTGATCGTCTTAAAAGTATAGCTCTTTCTTGATTTTCTTTTACATTTTTAATATTAGCTTTTGCATATTCTTGGGCTAATTTTTTTATTAGTGGTACAAAATTTTTATCTGGTTTTTTCCATTTTTTAACATATTCATAATATTTTTTTTCATAGTCATAATGTTTAATTATGGTTTCCGAATACAATATATAAGTGTATTTATGGAAAGCAAGGCTTCTAAACAAGGACCCCATAGAAAAAACTAGAGAAAATGTTAAAGGAACAAGAAAGAGAAATGTTAAAGGTTGAGAATTATCATAATTATCAAATAAATTTATTAAAACTGCAAACATAGGTACCAGCAAAACAAATAGAAAACTTGCTCTTTGGTATAGCTTAAACTTTTCTTCTAAGTGAAAGTAGTATTTTTTCTGGAGTGTATCCAATAAGACACTATCTACAAAATCTTGTTGGGGTATTTGTTTTTGCATTTGATGGCATTGCTTATTCTTTGGAACTGAGGAGGGCTTTGTGGTGTTCTTGGTTGAGGAGGAATATATTTTTTATGCTTATTTCTTTAGGGCAAGATGCCTCGCATTCGCCT
>JABABE010000063.1 GCA_014238395.1 Candidatus Kaiserbacteria bacterium | reverse complement strand
TTTTAAGGTTTCCCTCCGAACTGTCTTTGGTCTTGATGTATAAAGTGTAGCACAAATGGATGTCTCTAGTAAACACACACTTTGTATGAAAATTAATGTTGTGTGTGTTTGGTCATTTTGATATAAAAAAACCCCAACACAAATATACTGAATATATCGATATTGGGGTTTAATTTTTTATAGTGGTTTTTTCCACTTATACTGCTCCATTCTTTAGATTATTGCGAATTATTTTCCATAGCTTGCAAAATCCTAAGACTAGAAACCATGAAAAAATAATAATTGATAATAAAATTACAGATTCAGTAATTGACCCAGACTTAGTCTCGGTAAAATCTACACCAAAAACTATAACCACAAAGAAACAGAGAATACCAGTTAAAAAACTAACTGCCACAAATTGGCAAAAAAAATAACCTTCTTCTAAATCTAAATCGCTTAACTTCCCTACGAATACAATTATAACGATCAGGAGAGCAATTACTCCAAATGGAAATTTTATAAGAGTCTCGGTGTAAGTCCAGTTAATGCTGAACACTCCCTCTCCTATAGAAAGACCTAAAACGGTTAAGAACCATGCAACACTAGCCAAGCAGGTTGCAAGACCAATTTTTTTTAACATAATTAAGTTAAATTAAAGGTTGATATTAATTCCTAAAAAACATTGTAGTTTTTCAGAAGTCAAAAACTAGCACACTAATGTACTAGATTTATATAATAACACAGATAAAATTGCTCTGGTTTGTTTTGTGATGCAAGTATGGATGTCTCTAGTAAACACACACTTTGTATGAAAATTAATGTTGTGTGTGTTTGGTCATTTTGATATAAAAAACCCCCCTATACCAAACAAGGCGGGGGGGGTTAGTGGGCAAAGGATCAGAAGCTGCCGCAGCTGTTTCGCTCTTTTTCATACCATTCTTCATACTTCTCCTCATAATATCTACTTAGATACAAATAAAGTAAATAAAGCATGACGATAAAAGAAAACCAAATAACTGGTAGCATTTCAATAACCATCGGGTGAAAAACCTCCGAAGTTATTTTACCAAGCCCTGCAAGCAGTGCAAGTATTTGAGTAAAGATTAGACTTGGGATAATCACCCAAAATACAATTGCTTCTCTTAACTCTTCTTCAGTGTCGCACAGTTTGCAAAATCCTAAGACTAGAGAATAGGAAAATACTGAAATAGATAACAATGCCACAATTTCAGCAATTGACATAGATTTATTCTCCGTCAAATCTATACCAAGAACTATCACCCCTAAGAAATAGAGGAACGTAGCTAAAAAAACAGCTACCACAAACTGATAGAAAGTTTCTTTTCCTAAGCTGTAGATCTTAATCACTGCTGCAATAATTATAACTGTATAAGATATTGCTCCCACTGGAACTTCTCTCACATCATCGATGTAAGCTAAACTGAAGTTAAACGCAACTTGCGATAACAAAAGAAGCTTAACACCTATCCACCAAGATAGGCTAATTATGCCTATCGAAAAACAACAACTCTTTATGAGTTTCATATAGAATTCTAAATTAAGATTATTTATTTCAACTTACAAACGCCCAAAAAACATCTCAATCTTTCAGGAGTCTAGTACACTAACACAACAAAGTACTAGATTTATATAATAACACAGATAAGAGTGTTTGTCAAATTGCTCTGG
>JABABE010000062.1 GCA_014238395.1 Candidatus Kaiserbacteria bacterium | reverse complement strand
TGATAGCGATAACTACAAGTAGTTCTACCAAAGTGAATCCTTTTTTGTTTGGAATATTCATAATTATATATATTATTTTGAATTGTTAATAATAGGAAGAAACCTATATTCTCCTATCTTTACAAGTATAGCATAAAAAAATAATGCTCGAACTTTTTTTTATTATCTGTATAAAACTATATACACACAGAGACAAACCTCCTGCCAAGGCGGATAATTACTGCTTTTTTCTCTTTTGTGCTTATATTTAAAGCAATATCAAGCACTTTTTCACCATCCACATATACCCCTCCCTCTGCCACTTTTCTCTTGCCTTCACTCTTTGAAGCGACAAGCTTCGCCTCTACCAAAACATCTATGATGTTGCTTGATTTGATTTTGATCTTGTCTATGTTTTCTGGAGTTTTCTTTTGTGAAAACTGATTATCAAAACATCTTTTTGCTTTTTTGGCTTCTTTTTCGTTATGGATTAGCTTTACTATCTCATACGCCAAGGCTTCCTTTGCTTCTTTTTTGTTTTTGGTTAGCATTTCTTTTATTTCTTTCAATGGTACAAATGTAGTCTTTTTGAATAAAACTTCAGTCATCTCATCTGGCTGAGCCATGACCTGCCCAAACAAGTCTTCTGCTGATCCACCTATCATCACCCCTGTTCCATTACTTTTTGACATTATCACTCCTGTCAATGGGTTTGCCATCACGTGTATTGTAAGTAAAAACTTTTCTTTATTTAAATATCTTTTTACAAGTGTCCGTCCAGCAAGTATAGAAAAAGTCTGGTCAGTACCCCCTATCTCTAAATCTATATTCATAGCGACACTGTCATACCCTTGCATCGAAGGATACAAGAGTTCGTGCATGTATATAGGCACTCCGTCTTTCATTCTTTTTTCAAACATATCTCTTTGTATGGAGTGCTGGACTGTGAAGTTAGATAAGATCTCTATTATCTTTGCACTGGAAAGTTTTGAAAGCCAGTCATAGTTATACTTTATCTTTGCTTTATTAAAAAACCCAGTTGTCTTTAAGATGCCGCTGCACTGCTTCTTTAATTTTTTGACATTTCTGTTTATGTCTTTTTTTGAAAGTTGTGGTCTTGCCTTTGCTTTGCCGGATGGGTCTCCTATCATCGCGGTAAATGTGCCAAACAAAAGTATCACATTGTGCCCTAATCTTCTAAATCTCTCGAGGAGCATTATCTGTTG
>JABABE010000061.1 GCA_014238395.1 Candidatus Kaiserbacteria bacterium | reverse complement strand
GGTATCATAAGTATGTACAGTATCAGGATATGGTGTCTATGGTGTACCGGTTCGCACTCAAGTTTGTGGAACTTGCGGAAAGGGTTCAACTCCCTTTAGACACCCAAAAAACTTGACAAAAATATACATATAGAGTATAGTATAAGTCTAGGGTTAGTTTTATTTACTTTTAGTAGATGCTAATTTCTAGGTTCTTTAAATATTTATATCATTTATAATGAAAAAAATACAGGAAAAGGTAGTGAATAAGAAAAGTGTGCAGAATTCTATGTTAACTCTTCTAGAAAACCTTGAAAAAGAAGGTCATAGACACATACAAATAAGTTTGGCAGGAAAGATTGCTGCACGATTAACTGCTAAAAAACTAAAAAAAGTAAGAGAAGCTTTTGCTTCTTATTAGTTTTTGAAAAGCATGTTCTTTTAATAAGTATAGTTTATTTTTACACGATTAGAATAAGAAAATAAACCGATCTACATGGATAGAAAACAGGTGATATCGTGCACCTGTTCTTTCATTTAATTATGACAAAAAGCACTCAAGGGTGTTTGTTTTTATATTATTTTTAACACTCTTAAAAAAAGAAATTAAAAAACTTGACAAAAATATACATATAGAGTATAGTATAAGTCTAGGTTGTTTTTATTTACTTTTAGTAGATTCTAATTTTCCTAGTAAAAGTTCTTTGATAAACCTATAATCAAAAAAAATGTTAAATATAAATAAAGACGAGAGAGTAAAGGAACTTGTAAAAAAATTACAAGGAATTTACTTAAAAAAATCGGATGATCCCGAAGTGTTCTCTGTAAGAAGTATAGAGGGTAGGCTAAGGATTTTGTTTTCCAATAAGATAGAAACTGAAAGGAATGCATTAGCTTCTATTTTATCTCTTTTACGAGAAGACAAAAGTCGTTTTGCAAAATTAGGAAGTGGATTGATATCATCTCAATTAATTTCAACAGAAATGATAGTGCTTGCAGCGTTCTGTAAGTGTGATTCTGATGAGATTATAGAGAATATTTTGAAGAATAATAACCTAACGGTTAAAAGTCTGATGTTACTGAATTCAAAATATGATCAGATGATTTCTGATAAGGCAAACAAGAAGTTGAGAAATATTTTAAATGAAGTGAAAAACTTCATCGTTGAAAAAAATATGACTTCAGCTGATTGGGGAACCCGTTCTTTAGATGGTTTTTCTATTCTTTCAGTTAAAGAAAGAGTTTATAAAATCAAAAAGAGTGTGGTTGGAGAAAGTTGGATTAAAGATTTAACTGATCGTAAAACAATCCAATGTGAAAAGTCTACAAGCAAAGAGAAAGAAAATCTAATAAAAATTCCTAAAAAAAATTTGTTGACAGAAAGATTTTTAGAAATTGCTTGCGTTTAAGATCACCCTTTGAATAGAGTTTACACACTAAGTTGAAAAAGTAAACTAATTTACAATATAAATTTCTCTTTTTGAAGGAATGATATAGGAACGACGGATGTTATGTAAAGCAAGTGTTACTTAGTACGCTTGCTTTCTTCTTTTCTATTCAACAACATCAAAAAGCACCTCAGGGGTTTTTATTTTTATACAAAACCAAAACTAAAAAATTTGACAAATACAATTGCATATGATACTATATAAATGTATGGATGTGTTAGTTGGATGTTCATTTAAATTAAACTACAAATTAGTTATGAAAAACAAAAAAAGATACAATGCTCTTTGTAGAACAGCAAGGTCTCTAGAGTTGCTTGAGAAGCAAGTAGAATTTGCAACTAATAAAGTTGCCGCTTTTCTTGACAACGACAGTTGCGAAAAAGAAACTATTGCCAGGGGAAAACGAGCTGAAAATCTAATTGAGATTGTAGATCAGCTTAGAAAAAAAGAAGATGGAGCAAAGAGAAATTTTTCTCTTTTAATGACAATCTAATTGTTATTAGATCTTTTCCATGCTAGTTATGAGAGTTTGTATTTATACTCATAACTAGTAGGTTTCCTATTCAACAACATCAAAAAGCACCTCAGGGGTGTTTATTTTTTTATCTTTTTCTTCTGGGTATTTCCATACAGATAAACAAGAGCCAAACATATTAAACATTTTCTTTGATGTTTTTGGGAGAAAAGGCTCTATCAGAGTCGAAAGGCACAAGCACACATGCATAACAACAGCCATATCACACT
>JABABE010000060.1 GCA_014238395.1 Candidatus Kaiserbacteria bacterium | reverse complement strand
TGACTCCGTCTCGTCACTATCCAAATCAAAGTCCGGCTCTATCAAAGTGAGGATCATGTCCCCGCCTATGATGTAAGCGGATTTATCGGTTTGGAGAACTGCATTGCGCAGATCGAATGTTGCAGAATCTGTTACAGTGTTTTTGTTACCAGATGCATCAGTTGCATCAGTATACTCTACTGTGACGATATCACCTTGTTGTATTTTGACGATACCGTTTGTAAAGTCACAATCAGCACTAGTATCACACTCAAATGTATCACCTAGTGGCAGATCCAATTCGAATATGCCAGCAGTCGGTGAAATCTCCGAGATATCTACATTTTTCTCAACTAAGTCGCCACTTGTTTGTGAGCCACGACCTATTTTTACAGTTAAGGTGTTAGATGACAGAGTATCAGAACCAGAACCAGATACATCGAAATCAGGATCGTTGACCCTAATGTGAAGTACTGTGTTTCCAGTTATTGATGAATCTGCATCATTTAGAGTGAAAGGACTGTTTTGTGTAGGGTAGTTAGACGTATTGAATGGTACAGGGTACACACTACGGTCAAAGGAGACCGAACCAGTGTTTGCACTGATACCAGCGCTATCGCCAACTTCTATCAATTCACCAGAGGCGTCTGAATAGTCAACATAGTTGACTTCCAAGTCTTTACCAGTGGTGGTTGAAACTGTGCCTTCTCCTGTACAATAGTTTGCAGGTATTTGGAATGTACCAACAAATATACCAGATGTAGCAGTTGTTTCTCTTAGAACAAATGTAGTTGATGAGAGACCATCTACATCATCGTTAGAACCATCGTTATCTAGATCACAGGTATATGATGTCCATGCTGCATCATCAAATGTGATGTCAAGCAAACGACCATAGGCAGGATCAATAATGGTTAAATCATTTTCTCCAATTCTGTCATAGATCTTGTTGGTATCATCTGTTATAGCTGTGCTAGTGTATACTTCAGTCGTATCGGAATTTGTGTTGAGGTCTGCGTCAGTCAGGGTTACGGTCACGGTGTCTGCAACTTTATAGTTGGAGCCATCAAATGATACGATACCTGAATGCGTCGGAGCGTCAACTTGATCGCCGATTTG
>JABABE010000059.1 GCA_014238395.1 Candidatus Kaiserbacteria bacterium | reverse complement strand
AGTTACCTCCTGCTGTAATATTCACGTTATCAGCATCAATAATTGTGTTAGTAGATATCGCAGTATTTCTATTGGAAAAATTCATATTTGAAGCAACATTAAAGTTACTTGTAATAATATTTGAGTCAACATTGTTAAATGATGATGATGTTAAAGTAGCATTAAAGTTATTGGCACGAATCGTTGCTGAATTTTCATTAAAAAAACCTGCTTCTGTTGATTGTCCTCTTACTATAGCATTAAAGTTATTGGCAAGAATCGTTGAGGCATTATTTTTCAAGTAATAATCTGTTGTAACACTAAAGTTATCAGTAACATTAATTAATGATCCATCAAAATTTCTAAATGATCCGGTAACTGTAACATTAAAGTTATTAGCATTAATTATTGATTGACTATCATTGTCAAAGAATTGCGTTAATACAGCATCAAAGTTATTAACATTAATTATTGTTGAATTATAAAGATTCAATTGGGTTGCATTAATACTAAGGTTATCAGCATTAATTGTTACCGAAGTATTAAACCTAACATTTCCGTTTGACCTAATATCAATGTTAGTAGCATTAATAGTTGATGACAGACTTGCAGAAAAAATGTTTACTGCCAGATCAATGTTATCAGCATTAATTACACCACCTTCACGTAACCAAAAAACAGAATTGACTGCAGCATCAAAGTTATTAGCATTAATCGTTGCAGATTCATTTCTAAATTCACCATAAGGGCCTGTTACTGTAACATTAAAGTCATCAGCACTAATCGTTGCGCTCTCTATATTGACAAAGCCTTTGTCTGTGAATAATACAGAATTCCCTACCGCTGTAACATTGAAGCTAGTTGCATTAATCGTTGCGAAGTTTTGATTGAAAAAGTCAACTTCTGCGTCAACAACAAAACTATTAGCATTGATAGTTGCACTACTTTTTCTATTTCTAAAATTATTATCTACTTCTATTACCAAGCTATCAGCAGTAATATTTCCTTCATTTATAAAATCGTTTAGATCAAAGAAAGCTCTTCCAGAAACAACAAGCTTGTCCCCAGCATTCCAAACAAAATTTATCCCAGAATTAATGTAGTTAAAATCACCTCCTATGCTTAAATCTATACTGGTAGCATCTATGTTTATAAAATCAGCAATATAATCAAAATCACCAGCTACAGAAAGAGCAAATGTACCAGCAGTAATGTTTCCGT
>JABABE010000058.1 GCA_014238395.1 Candidatus Kaiserbacteria bacterium | reverse complement strand
TTCATATATTAAAGCATAACATCTGTGACCCTACGGGGAGTCGAACCCCGGTTACAGCCGTGAGAGGGCTGTGTCCTAACCACTAGACGATAGGGCCGTGTGTAGTTCTTGTTTATTATACAACTAATTGTCGGATAATTCCTTTACGATTTTTTTGGATTTGACTACTGGGAAACCATCTATTAAAACCATGTTTCCTTTTGATGTGTGATTGGAGAGAAAGTTTGTTATTTTTTTTATGGTTTTAAAATAATATACATTGAGAACATTCTCACTGTCTGCAAAAGCTTTCTTGCTTTCCTCTCCGTGTATTATGATCCTATCAAACTCTTGTGCATATTCATTTAACAAATCTATGTGCACCTCTTCTTTGTATTTTCCTAAAGTTTTCATGTCATCTAATACTACAAAAACTTTTTCTTTTCCTTTTATTTTCTTGACCGTGTTTATCGCACTTATAGATGAGCACAATGTCTTTCCATATGAATTATCTACGATTGTGATGCCGTTTCTTGCAGGCAAGAAAGCTAGTCTGTGTGGAAGTGGTTTGTGATTGTGAAAAAGATCTGTGGACTTGAACACTTCTATGTTTAAGTCATTGGCCAAAGCAACCACTAGCGACATCAGTGACGGCAAGTGCACGCCAAGTCCTGACACATCAAACACGCCACTGGACCCAGAAAAGCAAAATTTTGCATAAGAAATAGCAGTACAATCTTCTTGATTAAACTCAAACTTGTGCTCTTTGTGTATAAAATCAGAGTCCTTTTCTCCACAGCTCATGTAAGTAACATCACTTCTTCTATTGTCATTCAGATATTTTGAGGTAATCTCATCCTTTAAGTATATAATCTTACCTCCTGATTTTACATTCTCAAGTACTTTAAAGTTCTCACTCAAAAAATCTTTTGTTGATAGAAAATTTGAGTAAAATTCAGGTTTTTCTGGTAAGGATGTAAACAGAATTATATCTGGTTTGATAAAGGAGTTAAAAAAATCTGCATCTTTTGATTTTTCTATTTGTATTTCAAGCACTAGAACTAACTCTTGTTTTCTACAAAAGATTGATTTAAAAAATCCCATAATCAAGTAATACGGATATAGCAAATTTCTTATTTTTTTTACGGTTTTAATTCCTAAGATAGCAAGTATGACATCTAGTTTGTTATTACTTTTATAATGATAAGTAGATCTTACCTTAAACTGTTTAGATAAGACAGATTTAGAGAACTCGACTGTTGTACTTTTACCTATATTTCCACAGACAAAAACAACCTTTGGTTTTGCTATTTTTAAAAATAACTTACACTCGTAGCATAATGGTTTTAGAATGATTTTTTGTAATGAAATCATATACTAATATTATATCTTTATTATCTGTCAGGTAATAAATCATAATAGTCAATAATATACTCAGAAATCTCTGAAAACGGTACAGTCAACGTCTCTGAGGCAAAATAATCTGAATCCACACCAACAGAAAACAACAAAACTATGTATTCAGGCTTACTTGCCGGAAAATACCCAAAAAATGAATGCAAAAACTTATCTTTGGAGTATTTTCTTGTATTCGGGTCAACCATAAGAGCGGTACCGGTTTTTACAGCTATTTGATATCTTGGATTTTTTAGTCTCCCACTATACAGCACCTCATCATAACTCTTTACCAGCATCTTTGTTACCTCGTCTACTGTTTCTTTTTTGAAAATCCTTTTACCTCTTTTGTTAATATTTTCTTCTACTATTTCGTAAAATTCATTATTCTTCTTCTGATGACTTACAACACTTGGTGTCGCAGCCACACCATCGTTTGCCAGTGTTGAGAGTATCCGAATCATTGATATCGGTGTTATAGCTATACCTTGCCCATACCCAGCAGTTACGAACTCCACTCTCCTTGAATTTCTTAAGTTTCCAACAAGTCCTCCGTTTTCTCTTGGTAGATCTATCCCAGTTGGATCTTCTAAAGCAAAAGCATCCAGGTATCCAGAAAATATTTTATTTCCTATTTTTTCTAACAAAAAAACTATTCCTGTGTTTAATGAGTCACTTAATATTGTTTGTATACTTGTGTTTGGTCCTCTTCCTTCTTCGTCAAAGTTACTAATCCTTCGTCCATCTACAAACTCAAACCCCTTGTCATCATATGTGTCATCTATCTCTACTGAATTTGAATCTATGCCAATAGCAACAGTAATCGGCTTCATTATAGATCCAAATTCATACACATTTTCAACAATTGGATTTTTATATACAGATATGTTTTCTTCTTTTTCAAATAAATTTGGATCAAAGGTCGGTACAACTGCGCTTGCAACTATCTTCCCAGTATTTGGATCCATAATAATACCCCCGACAAGATCACTCTCCCAATCGGTTTTTATTTTTCCAATCTTTTTTTCTAAAAAATCTTGTACATTTGGTTCGATGGATGTGACTATACCTATAGATTCTTCAGATTTGTTATTTTCAAGATCCGATTGATAATAAGCTTCAAGTCCATATCTGCCATTATAAGATCCTGTCTTTTCATCATATCCCACAAAACCGATTACATTAGCTGCTCTGCTGTGATATGGATACTGTCTCTTTTCACTTTTTTCTATATGTATACCTCTTGTGTTGTATATATCTGATAATTTTTCAAATTTTTCTATTTCTTTGTCTGTTAGATTTTTCTTTATAACGATATAAGGGTCACTTGCCTTTTGTGTTTTTTTAATAAAATTCTTTTCATTGATATCAGGAAAAATTGTTTGTATTATAGAATAAGTCTCATCTATATCTGTAACTCTCCTTGAATTCACTATTAACCTGCTTGAGACAAATACAGATGATGCTGCAATTGGGTGCTGCCCAAATTTATTTGTAAAAAAAATATTACCCCTTAATGCCGACCTATTAGAAAAAAAAACCTTAGGGTTTGATTTTATATGATTTATTATTTGTCTGTGATAAAGCAGTCCGATACACAAAATTCCAATTCCTAGATAAAATACTAAAAAAATTCTTAATGGTGCTTTATTTCTCATTTAAAATTTATCTAGCGCTGACTGAGCCAAATATTTCTTGCGTCCTGACAGAGACCGCCACATCATTATCACTCGGCACTACTATGAAACTCTTATTTTGTTTGTTCTTTAGAGCTATTTTCACCTTCTCTTTTTCGCCTCTGATACCTATTTCATCAGCTATAATAAGCTCCATTTGCCTATCTATATAATCACCACTTGAAAACAAATAAGTGGTGTATCCAGACACAAATACGGATAAAAACGAGACACTGAAAGAAAAGCATATAAAGCACCATAAATACAGTATGATTTTGTTTGTCCGTTGTTGTGTTTGTAAATTTGTCATATTCTTTTAAGATTTTTTAATTTTTTATAAATGTGCGTAATTTTGCGCTTCGTGATGCCTTGTTTTCTTCTATCTCTTCTTCTGTGGCACACACAGGTTTTTTATATTTTTTCTTTCCCAATCCTTTTCTTTCCCATTCCAAAAACATATGTTTGACGATTCTGTCTTCCAAGCTATGAAATGAGATTATAGATATTACACCAAGATTATCTACAACTTCTAAGCAACAAGATAAAAATGTTCTTAGATTTTCAAGCTCGCTATTCACTGCCATTCTTATCGCCTGCATTGTTCTTCGACTCGGATTGGTTTTTCCTTTTTTTTCAAACCACCTTAGTGATGCAGATATAAGATCTGATAATTCTTTTGCTGACTTGATCGGTTGCTCTTCTCTTTTTTGAATAATTGCTTTTGTGATCCTTCTTGCATATTTTTCTTCTCCATAATTTTTGATTACAGTGAATATGTTTTCTTCCTCCCAATGATTTACTAAATCATAAGCAGTAAATAAATACTTTTGTGTTTTTGGAGAAAATGTCATTTCAAAATTTCCATCTTCCCTAAAAGAAAAACCTCGGTTTGATTCCAGCTGATGTGTTCCCCATCCAAGATCTAAAATTATTTTATTTACTTTTTTTATTCCTAGCGCTTCAGTTATTGTTTTTATATTTTTAAAATTCTCCTCTACTAAAATTAATTTGTTATTATGTATGTCACTTTCGAAATTTTTTGTTTGTTTTATGTGGTTTAGCGCGTGTGTATCCAGATCTACCCCTATATATTTAATGTTTTTGTTTTTATTTATTTCTAATATTTCTTTTGCGTATCCACCAGTTCCAACAGTTCCATCAAAAAAAATATCGCCTTTGGTAGCTTCTGTATCAGCAAGTATTTCTTGTAAAAGTACGGGACTGTGTACTCTCTTATGAGAGGTCATAAGTCTCAGATATTTCTTTTGCCGCTTTTGATGCAGACAAAATATATTTCTTCCAGTTCTCTTCGTTCCAGATTTCGATTCGATTTTCTACGCCAGCGAGAACAACTCTATCTTTTAGAGCTGCAAATGTAGATAAATTCACTGGTAGAAGAATTCTTCCAGAAGAATCTATATCTGCATCTGACGCGCTGGCATAAAAAAGTCGATTCATATCACGAATATTTTTTCTCGTGATATTTGTTGCGGATTCTTTTTCTTGTATTGCTTTTTGTGGTGTCTTTTTCCATTCATCCTTTGAATACAAAAACAAACAATTTTCATCTGTGCCTCGTGTTACCACTGCACTACGACCAAGTAATTTTCTATACTTCGCGGGTAAAGAAAGTCTTCTTTTAGAATCTATTGTATGTGTGTATTCTCCTATGAACATAATAATGTATACCTTTGCCCACCACTATCTGGTATTATATGACACTTTAATCCACTAATCCCCACAGTTTTCCACAAAGCAAAAAACGGCAACAGGTTACCTCATTTCCCTTTATTTATATAATCTTTTTGACTATAGATTAATCTATAGACACAACCGTAAGTGTCATTTCGTTGAATTCAATAGAATCTCCCACCTTGTGCCCAATCAAAGTTTCCCCTATTGGTGACATATTTGAAATCTTTCCGTTTAACAAATCCACCTCTTCCGTGCTAACTATTTCATAAACAATTTTTTTTGATTTATTTTTTTCTTTCAATGTCACTACAGACCCCATGCCGATATTATCTTTATTTTCTTTTTTAGGATCGACAACCCTGGCCACATCAAGTGTTGCAATTATAACTTTTATCCTTCCTTCTATTTCACCTTGTCTTTTTTTAGCAGCTTGATATTCTGCGTTTTCTGAAAGATCACCCAGTGCACGAGCCTCTCGTAGAAGTTTTATGATTTCCGGTCTACTTTCATTCTGCAGCTCCTTAAGCTCCTCTTCAATTTGCTTTTTATATTTTGTCAATATTATTATCTCCTTTTTCATATTTAAATATTATACCAATTTCTACTTAAGTTTTTCTTTAGCCTGGTTTAAAATACTTGAAAAGAATTTTCCTGCAGATACTGTCGCTATGACACGGGTTTTGCTGTTGAATGGGGCTTTTTCAAAAACAACCGAAAAAGAATATTTAGGGTTGTCATATGGATAAAATCCTATTAATGTAGAGTTTATAAATTCATTTTTATTTCCAATCTGTGCAGTACCTGTTTTTGCTGCTATTTTTAACCCATATATATTTAATCTCTTGGCTGAGCCTATACCACTCACCACA
>JABABE010000057.1 GCA_014238395.1 Candidatus Kaiserbacteria bacterium | reverse complement strand
CCAAGAATTTGACACATTTGATACATCTACTCGGAGACCTTCGTTTCGATGTGCATCGATATCATCGGATATATAATACCAAAAATTCAGGCTAGCGTTATCATATATAGTCAGATCCATACTCTGCATTGTAACTAGTTCGCATTCATGGTCACAATCATTTGCCTGAGATATCTGTTCTGATACACCATATTGGTTTATGGCTTGTGTCTGAGTCCAAAGTGAATTAAGATAATCCCAAAACAGAACTAAAGTATTTCCATTATCATTATCATTATCATTATCATTATCATTATCAGTATTAATTGGAATTAAGATGCCTGTCAGGCGAACATCTACAAGGGATACTATAACTAGATTACTTGCAGTAAGATCGTTTTCATATATGAATCGTATTGAAAAATCTTTTACGAGTAATTCATCTGGGATTTTTATTGTTTTTGATGTCCAATACGTTTTACTGTTCAATGTTTCAAGATCGTGCCATGATCCTCCGTCATGAACTTGTACATGCAAGCTGGTAGGACTGTGTGTCCCGTATGGTTGTGAATGAAACAATCGTTCGTTTTCCAGCACTATTTCTCGATCTACGTATCTGAAATCAAGTTCAACATTATCGTATCTAGACAAATCAATATTATTTGCAAGTGCAAGATCACATGATAAAGTACATGCATAATCTGGATGATTGTAAGCAGATACAAAACTGCCCCGTTGGAACCATGTATCATCCATGTATATCCAATTTACCAAGTCGTTCATTCGATCATAAAAAATTTCTGTTTTATCTCCAGATAACGGATTGTCGGGTATAGTGTTATCCATTCTGTTTAAAATGAATATGGGATTCAAATTCGTTTGTGCCTCGCTGTATGTGGCATGTGGAGTGTATCCATTCCACATATTTGCAAAATCAATATGATCCGTAGGTTGTGAAGTTTTAATCATGGCAAGTACATCACGTATTCGATTATCAATAAGATCATATGCGTTATTTGAATTGAAA
Organism: Candidatus Kaiserbacteria bacterium; assembly: GCA_014238395.1. Lineage (GTDB taxonomy): Bacteria > Patescibacteriota > Minisyncoccia > Phycocordibacterales > JABAAK01 > JABAAK01. Next base: position 1,530 of record JABABE010000057.1, on the reverse strand, counting down.
TCATCATTTGAATCTGCAATGTCCCAAAACATTCCAGCAACATTGCCTTCAACTAGAGGGCCATTATTAAATGGAAGTGTCACGTTATGGATATAAGTTTGAGTAATTTCGGTAGTTTCTATATCCACATATGTTGGAGTTGATTGAGCTGTTTTCATCATTGTAACATCATTAATTAAAAATGGAAACACGGTTGCAAGTCCTTCATTATATGCACACCCCAAATCACTTCCAAATGGTATATAATGAGGATCTGGACAATTTCTTAATGGTAAATTTATATCATATATATGGTCAAAAAAATAATGACCATACTCGTGTAATACTGTAAATTCATTTTCTAAATATTTATCATAATATAATGAAATTCTTCCGTTGGAATAATGTGCAACTTCGTCAACATCTGTATACACAAAAACTTTTTCAAGATTTTCTAAAAATGTCTTTTTTACATAAGAGTGACCTTCATTTAACCATAAATAAGCTTGAATAGTGTCATCCATTTCTTTAGTTTTTTCATATATAAAATCATGTTTGTATACAACGAAATGATCTTGACTATAACCTACATCTTGAATAGTATCCAGATGTATGATCTCGTTATTTTTTGTCATCTCTACAACATCATTTGTAAGATTGATACTTACATAGATGTTATAATTTTGATTAGTATTAATAATAGCATATGGACCGTAAAATCCATCACTTCTAATAGTATAACAAGCATCATCAATACCATATTTTAATAAATTTCTAGTACCATTAACGTGTATATCGATCAAGCATGCAATTGTTCCATCTGGTATTGATGCACCATAGTCTAGATGACTAAAATTAACATAACCTTGAACACGTATTGTTTCAACATGGCTTGTTGCAAATGCTTTTGGTATTAATTCAGTTAAAAAATTGTGAGATTTTTTGAATATGTTACTATGATCGGATGTAAAATTTTTAATCAATTCTAGATCTACAATTTGTTCGTTATGAATGGAATTTTCATGAATGATATTGGGACTATATTGTATGAATTTGTTCATTTCTTTAAAAATGTGTTTGTGTATTATTGGGTATTTTATGGATCGAATATCAAGTGGATCATTTTTTTGTATCAAATTTTCAATTATTTTTAGATCGTTTGATTTATCAAAATATGGTTTTATGTTTATATTGGTAGGATCGTTGGTATTATAAGCAAAGATATATGATTTAACGTATGGGCCTATAATTATAAACATTGATACTACAATAATCAGCATTATTAAACACATAATTTTTGATCGTAGTGTATTTGTTGCTAATGTTTTTGATGGGTTATATTTGAGTGGCCGTATAACCATGTCTATACATAATCCTTTAGTATAATTTTACAAGATTGTTCGGTTAAATTATCAAAATATGATTTAAAATCTTTAATCCATACAGGATCTGTAAAACCTCCATCAAGAATCATAGCTTCAAGATTACCACCATAATTATGGCAGATGAGTCGTTCTAATCCTTCAAAGGCAACTTTTGGCATTAACTGAT
>JABABE010000056.1 GCA_014238395.1 Candidatus Kaiserbacteria bacterium | reverse complement strand
TTCCAAAAAAAGAAAACAGAGTATGCCACTACAAAGCCGGTACTTTTAATAAAAACAAAAGATTACATCTTTTCTGTAACCATAGAAAAACTCACAGGTATAGAAAAGATACTAAACGGCAAGATCGGTTCTATCACAACAGACCAACCACACTTTATACTCGTTTTAATTAATGAATTTACAGAAAGGTATGAAGATTTTTTGATAGAAGTATCAAGGCAAGTTAAAGTGACAAGAAACAGACTTCGTAACCAAAGTATTGTAAATAAGGATTTTATTTTGTTTGCTCGGATTGAGGATGAGTTAAACGAATTCATCTCAGTTCTCTTACCCTCAAACATTATTTTAAGAAGACTGTCCGTGGGCAAGTATATGAGCATAACAACAGCAAACCAAACATATCTAGAAGACTTGATATTAAATAACGAACAATCAGTAGCTGGATGCAAATCACTTCTTAAAACTATAGTAAATGTCAGAGAGTCTTACACGGCTATTATTTCAAACGATTTAAACAGGGTGATAAAATTACTAACCATATTAACAGCAGCACTTACCATCCCTACACTTGTATCAAGCTTGTATGGTACAAATGTTAAGTTGCCGTTTCAAAATACAGAAGGTTTAGGTGCGTTTGTTTTTATCGTAGTTTTGTCAGTAATTTTAACCGTGATCTTTGTGATAGTTTTTCATCGTTGGGCAAATTCAAAGGGGTAATTTTTTATAAGAAGATACTGTTTCTTATATAAACACTATCTTATATACATAGGAGTAATTGTGTATTAGTTTTTTTAAAAACTTCATATACTGATATAATTTACTTATGAGTATTTTTGCCAGAAAAAGAGACAAAAAGACAAAGATTATCGCTGTGGTGGCTGTTGTGTTGTTTCTCCTGTCCTATCTTTTTTTGAGAGAGACAAACAGCACAGTGATAGGCAGCGGGTCAAGCACTGGAGTTTATTATTTGGTGGCAAACAGTATATGTGACTCACACGAAGGCACTTCTAAAAAATGTAAAGTTTTAGAGACGGAAGGGTCGGTGCACAACCTTGAGATGTTAAAAAAGGGAAAGATAAATTTTGCTATAGTACAGTCTGACACCCAGTACAATGCATATAAAGGTTTGGAGCAGTTTAGTGGGAATCCGTTTACAAAACTACGATCTGTTTTTTCTGTATACCCTGAGTCGTTTACAGTTATAGTTTCTGGAGACTCTGACATAATAGATTTTTTTGATTTAGTTGACGCAAACATTAACACAGGAACGATAGGTTCCGGCACTAGGCACACCGCAGACCTGTTTTTAACCTACTTAGGTGCAGATAAGGAAACATTAAAGGAAAAGAGCTCGCTTTCTCACGACGAAGCACAGGAGGCTCTGTGTCGAGGAGATCTTGACGGTATGGTTTTTGTGACAGGACATCCGAGCCCACAAGTAAACAAGACACTGCTTGCTTGTGGTGACACTGATTTATACTTACTCCCATTATCAGATGACGAGATTGATAACTTTGTTGAGTCTAATCCTTTCCTACAAAAGAGCAATATTCCATCAAAGGCGTACCTAAAAAACACAGACATACCTACCTTTGGCGTTTCAGCGAACCTTGTGACTACATCAGATGTGTCAGATGAGGATGTGTATGAAGTTATAAATCAGATATTTTTAAACCTTGGTGATCTCAGAGAGACTCACGACGCATTACTATACTTTGATGAGAGTAATGCAACAGAGGGTGCTATACCTTCTCCTATACACGAAGGAGCAAAGAAATATTTCATAGAAAAAGGTTTATTATAATATATCTATGAATGATAATTCAAAGGATGAGATAGATAATTTTTTTAAAGAGTTAAAAGAAAGGGATATGCTTGCAGAGGTTTTAACTGCAACTGACTCTCTTAAAAAGTTGATGCAAAAAAAGAAACTAAACATATACCTAGGCATAGATCCGACAGGTGAGTCACTTCACTTAGGACACATCCAAAACATAATAGTGCTTGAGATGTTTAGAAGGTTGGGGCACAATGTGATACTTTTGTTTGGGACATTTACTGCGATGATAGGAGACCCATCCGGCAAATCAAAAGCAAGGCAACAACTCTCAAAAAAAGACATAAACAGAAATGTCAAAAAATTAAAGAAGCAGTGTGGTGGCATCTTAAAGACAAGCGGGTTTTTTAATAAGGCAAAGGTAAAGTATAACTATGACTGGCTCTCAAAACTTTCCAGTGCAAAGATAATAGAGATCTTATCTAACTTCACAGTACAGCACTCCATACAAAGAGATATGTTTGAAAAAAGGATGAAAGACGGAGTGCCTATATATATGCACGAACTCTTGTATCCTACGATGCAAGGTTATGACAGTGTAGCTATGGATATAGATTTAGAGATAGGTGGGACTGACCAGACTTTTTCTATACTTGCTGGGCGGACACTTGTAAAAAGATATCTAAACAAAGAAAAGTTTTTACTTACAACAAACTTGATAGCAAACCCGTCGACAGGAGTGCTAATGTCAAAGAGTAATGGAACAGGGGTAATGATAGGTGGATCACCAGAAGACTTGTTTGGGCAAGTTATGGCTCAGCCAGATGAGATGACTGAAGTTTTATTCAAAAGAGCTACATTTGTACCATTGAAAGAGATAAAAGAAATACTAACCAAAAACAAAAAAGAGGCAAAGGAAGCCTTGGCATATGAGATAGTAAAGCTAATCCATAACGAAAAAGAAGCCAAAAAAGCAAAAAGATGTTTTGATAATCAGTTTTCACAAAAGAAAACTCCAGAAAACATAGACAAGATCAAAATCAAATC
>JABABE010000055.1 GCA_014238395.1 Candidatus Kaiserbacteria bacterium | reverse complement strand
GCGTTGGATGATACTGTACCGTTGTATTTTGGATCATTATCTGTAATGGTAGCTCCAGCATCAATGTATGTATCAGGGCGTTCTATGGTAATGTTTGCATTGCCGTTGAGTGTTATGACCGGCTTTGCTGTATCGATAAAGATGTTATCGGATGTAAGGTTTGCTTCTGTTACATGAAAAGTGTTGCCTTGAGCATCACGTGCAGCAATCATAAAGGTTACATTACCAAAATCACCATCGCTGACTGTGTACGTTGCATATATGGTATTATTAGATACAACATGTGTAGTTTTATTCAAGATTGTGGCGTTTACATCAAACAATGGTTTGTTTACCACCAATGTGATGTTTATGATATCACTTGTCGTAGCCCGTAAATTATTGATGTTAGAGGTGGTTATATCAAGTATGAAATTAGGTGAAAGTGCTTCAACCACTGTTACTATACGAGTTACATTTACAGGTACGTTATTTGCCAAATCTGATGATGCAGAATATTCTATCACATATGTGCCAGATACAGAAGTGTTTATTGCAGTGGCATTAGAATAGCCAGTGCCACTGTATGCAGGATCATTATCAGATACGTTAAATCCCACATCGGTATACGTCGTACCCTGTTCTACTGTTATATTTTTTGAGGAAAGCATTATGATTGGAGGTTGTGTATCAATGTAAACATTAGAGTTTGTCAGATTTAGATCTGTAATTGTTTTGTTGCCGTTTATGCCTATGAGTGTAATATTGAATGTGGGATTACCATTTGTGTCGTTTGTGTACACTGAAAAGTTTGCGGTCATTGCATTGTTGGTTATAATTGGCATTATAGTACGGTTTAGTATCATCATGGATGATTCTGCAATAGTATCATTTGTCTGTAATGACACTGTAAGAGTATCACCAGCTTTGACATATGAAGGATTTATGTTGTTGGATGTTATATTTAATTCAGATATAGCATATGTTGTAATCAGATCCGCATCATAAATCCTCATAGTATCAAGTTCCACAGATTCACCACTAGAACTAGAGATTCCCTCAAATCGTACCTTGAAAGTCTCACTAGAATAGCCGCTCAGATCATATTCTTCATAATGCCACAGTCCATCATCTTCATTTTCATCTGCAGTAAAACGATCAAGTACTTGCCAATTATTTCCGTTATCAATTGAAGTAGATACTACGAGTCCTTCTGCAGGTTTAGTGGAGGTACTAGTATC
>JABABE010000054.1 GCA_014238395.1 Candidatus Kaiserbacteria bacterium | reverse complement strand
ATATGGAATTTGGATAATCTTTCAATATTGATTCTATCGCTTTTATACCGAATCCTTTTTCCACTAAATCTTTTTTTGATATTCTATTCCAACCTTCGTTGATATTTCCATTTGAATGCCCTAATATCTGCGTATTAATCAATGCTCGATTTTTAATAGGATCGATAGGATTTACTTGATTACATATCTTGCATCTTGCTAGAACAAATAAAACATCAAACGAATCTCTTTCTGATGTTAATTGTTTTTTTAACCAATGAAAATTTAATTTACCAATCGGTGTATAATTAGTTATCTTGATTCCATAAAAATCATATATTGTTTTTCCAACTTTTTTAAATTCATTATTATAACATCCGCCATTTTGTGCTACTTCATTAGATATAATTTTTATATTGTTTTTATTGAGAGAATTTGGGAATGTACCTAAACAATATACTCCACTAGTATCTATAAACGATATAGTAATTGGGAGATCATCTATTAGAACTGATGCAAAAATATCTGGTTTTATACTACACGGTTGGTACATCATTGGATATGATATTGCATAAGACCAATCCTCGGGATTTTTTCCAGTGTTAACATAATCAATTAACTCAAAAAATAATTCATTTGTCCTAATACTTCCGTATGATCGACATAATGCATTTGCTACACATTTGTGAATTGATCTTGAAAAATATTCGTCAAAATAGCTAAAGTCCACATTAATAAAATTAACATGGCAAGATCCAACCGCATCAACTTTTGTTTCAATAATTGAACCACCATTATCTAGACTAATACGCTTTTTTTCTTCTTCATGTCTTTTTATTGCATCTGAATTTCTTTTTCTTCCTTGTTTAAAATCGTCCACTTGATATGCCAATGCGGTCATCAGAGAATTTTTTTTAAATGCTTTATCCACCACACTTAATCTATTATTACATTCATCACATACATCTCCTTTTACCAACATTTTTTCTCCTCCCATAGATTTGGGGAATATGTGTTCCCTACTTTGAACAAATTTCCCAACTGTTGTATTATCGCATCTTGTCTTAGATTTACAATATAAACAAACAAAATCAGATATTGTTCTTTCTATACCGATAGTCTTATGATTCTGATGGGGATTATTTTTAGATGATAATATTTTTTTCATTAATGTACATCTCAGATCATTAAATGGTATGAATTATTATGAAAAGAAAATGATTTTTGCATCAAAAGTGATAGGATAGGGGACTTATTTTATCATTACTCTCCACGTGTCATCAAATTCTGATGACACCACGTATTCTATAGCAGAATGCACCTTATGTCTATCATAACCTCCAAAGGCGTATGATATGTCTGCATTTGCATCCTGGAATGATTCAAAATTGCATGGTCAGATGTATTCTTTTTGAGACTTTTATGGACCAATTTGACATGACCGTTTTGTTCTGACGTATGATGGTGGACGAATTCTTGTTTTACACCGTACGCCCTTGTGGTACTGCCAAACTTTGCCAAGATGTACTGTAAACCATTATCAGTCCTAAACAAGCTTTGAGTAGTCTAATCTCTTTGAGGTTAAGGCTTTAGTCAATGCTGTAATGACACTGGCAGTCGCCACGATTAGCAAAAGAATCTAGGATACATTCAGGCCACGGTTTGTATGGGCGTCATACGTTCTGCGGGTATGCTTTGACACGTAATTACTCATCGCAGAGTTCAAGGGAAAAATCGTACATAATACCAGTGTATTTTTCATGGGACATGGCGGAAACATCGAGGCAAGGTACATGACAAAAAGGAAATACTTCCCGAGTAGTTGATACAAAAAAATACACGATTCGCACAAACGTTGTGTTATTGTTGGATCTAGAACATCCCAAAGATGATCTAATCATAAAACAAAAAGATCAGATCCAAAGTGCAATTTCATAGGACACACTAGAACATCTTGGTACGATACTAGAAATGTCCCAGAATCTGGATATCGGTAAAATATGCCAAGCCAGTGCGTAAGCCGCCCTGATGATGCAGAAGCATTAATTCTCAAAGGATGGATGTATGTGGGCATTCTGCCAAACGACAGGGCCGTTACACAAAAATGCACCAAGAATGACATTTGAATTCATAGTAAATGGACCGGATGGGATTTGAACCCATGACCCTTGCGGAACCTAAAGTTCTTACGCAGTGTGAGTGCGTCATCCTAACCAACTAGACAACCGGTCCGTTTGAGACTTTGCAATATGGTCTTTTATTTCT
>JABABE010000053.1 GCA_014238395.1 Candidatus Kaiserbacteria bacterium | reverse complement strand
TTTCTAGTAGTTTTTTGGCTCGTTCTATGCCGTCTTTTTGAATAACATAGTCTAAAGAATCTTGCCATTCCTTAAACTCCTCATCAATAAATTTTGTAGTATCTTCGCTCATAGTTTTAGTTATACATATTTTAAAAAAATTTTAGAACAATTTATTATATGCTTACCTTAAGGTATTTTTTCAATTCTTCAACTAAATTGTCAGCCTCCTCTTTGGAAAGATAAGGCACTTTAATAGTTTTAGCCCAAAAAAAATTCTTACCTGTAAAGAGCGACACCTTTTTAAAAGGCATTGCAGTTAGATCTTCTTCTTTTTTAGGAATTGGAGTAATAAATTCAACATCGCGATAACGAGTATCTGGTTCATCTTTGATATCACCCTTAACTTCTGCAGCTGCTACTAGACCACAACCTTTATGAGAGAAAAACACAATATCACCACGGTAGATGTGACCTATAAATTTTCCAGCATCGCCAAATGCAGCAACACGACTCTTTTCTATCATATACCAAATTGAATCCTTACCATAACTTTTATTGGTATCAAAAAGAACACCTTTAGCGTCACGTGGATTTCTGTGTTTATCATATGGTAAAGCAAAAAATTCAAAATATTTTTCTTCCCCTAATTCATAAATTCTGTATGGTAGAAACTCAATTGATATACCTTGCCTCTTCCAGTAATCAATAGCATTTATAAGTTTATCATCTGCTGCACTACCTATCAAAAACAAATGCTGTTTTTTGTTTATTTCTTTTTCATCTAGTGCGTCTTTAAGATCAAACGCTTCTTTGTGTGCCTTAAGTAATTCTTTAGGTTCATCTGATTTTTTCCCTTCTCGGTACTGCCGATATTTTTCTTCTAATTTTGCATAACTCCATTGATATGCATCTTGTGCATAGCGTAATGCTTGATGAATCGCTCCTTCACCGACAACTTCTCTTTTTAATTCAAATATTATCAATTCACCTTTCTTATTCAAGGCATAAATATCAGCTTCAGGTTGACGGGCTCTTTCTTGAGAGATAGGCATATACCCAGACTCTTCAAACAGAGTATCAAGAATATTGTCTGCTATTAATTCTTCTAGATCTTTTTCAAGTTTTCCAAAATTTGAAAAATTTTTGAATTCAACTGGCTCTAAATTATTAAATTTTCTATTTTCAGATGAACCTAATTTATATAACATTAGTTAGTCCTCCTTTTAGCATATAACGCTTAAATTAAGCGGATACTGTTCGCTGGAATGATTTTTTATATGTTTGAATTTACTAGTAACAGCCTATAAGTTTTATAAAAAAAAATCTATGGTTTATAACCTTTATCGCAAAATGCCGTCTTTTTTTTGCATAGCCAAAAACTCGTCCATAGGTTTATC
>JABABE010000052.1 GCA_014238395.1 Candidatus Kaiserbacteria bacterium | reverse complement strand
GTTTTTCTTTATTAATGACCCTTATTTAAACATAGAAAAGAAAAAAAAGCCTTCGTTATTTAATCGATTGTTTTCGACACACCCTCCAATAGAAAAAAGGATTGAAGCAATGAGTATATAATATAAAACATGTTAATTGAAGTTAAAAATTTATCAAAAGAATATAACAAAGAAAAAATCTTTTCAGATATTTCTTTTACCGTTGAGGACGGGCACAAGATAGCATTTGCTGGTGAAAATGGTGCTGGTAAAAGTACAATTTTGAAAATCATTACAGGACTAGAGGAGCCGACGACAGGTTCTGTTGCTTTTTCTAAAAACACAAAAGTTGGGTATCTTCCGCAGGAGATATCAGGGGACATAGATTTACCTGTTATTGATTATATAAAAAATAGTTTAGATAAAGAATTAAAAGACCATCTCATCTATAAGTTTTTAGATGGTTTAAATTTTGCAAAAGATTCTATTTCAAATAATGTTGGTTCATTAAGTGGAGGACAGCAAACAAAAGTACTATTAACTATACTTCTTTTAGGGGATTCAAATGTTTTATTACTTGATGAACCGACAAATAATTTAGACATACCTTCTATACTTTGGCTCGAAAAGTATTTGAACAAAACAAAAAAAGCCATTATAGTTGTTTCTCATGATGTATACTTTTTGCAGAATGTTACAGATCGATTTTTTAATTTAAATAAAACAGAAAAAAAATTTATTTACAACAGAGGAAGTTATGCTGAATATATAAGACAGAAATTTAAAGAGGATGAAAAAAAACTAAAAGAATTTCAAAGAGAGGAGAAAAAATGTGAAGAGGTTAAAGCTCAAATTGAAAAATATAAAAAACAAACTGAAGAGGTTAAAAAAAATTACAAACACTCAGACAACGACAAACAAGCAAAAGGGTTCCACAAAAATCAGTCATCTACATCAATGAAACACTTGGGAATTTTAGAAAAAAAATTAGAGGCATTGAGAAAATCAACAAAACCATTTGAAGATAAGTTGTTTGACATAAGAATTTATCCAAAAAATACAGTCAATGCAGACATTGATCTTATTGGAGTTAGTTGTGCTATAGAAAATTTTTCACTAAAGCCGCTGGATCTAAAAATAGATTTTGCTAAAAGGATTTGTATAACCGGAGAAAACGGATCTGGAAAAAGTGTTTTACTAAAAACAATAACAAAGGATGTAAAACCAAAAGCAGGAGAAGTTGATGTCTCATCTGGCGTATGCTTTGGAGATTTAATGCAAAAACATGAAAGAGCAGATAGAGATAAAAGCGTATATGATTTAATCTCAGATGAAACAAAGATCTCTGGAGAAAAAATATATCATATAATTTCAAAATACAAACTATCAGAAGATATCATAGATAGGAAAATGGGAGATTTGTCATCAGGAACACGTGCACGGATACTTTTCGCTATTTTCGCTATTTTGGGTGTAAATGTTTTGATATTAGATGAACCAACAAATCATCTTGATAGAGAAGCTGTAAACGCACTAATCGAACTTTTAAAAACATACAAAGGTACAGTGATACTTGTCTCGCATAACAGGTGGTTTTTGGAAAAAGTTGAAATCGATAAATACTTTAAGGTAGAAAATGGAGAATTTGAAAATATAAAAGACTTTGATTTATATATAAAAGAGTTTGATAAAAAAGCAGATTCAATAATAAAGACTATATCAAAATTTGAATTTATAAAATAAATTATTCTGCTTTTTCTGTGTTTATGTCTATGTTTGTATTTTCTGTGTCTAGCTTGCTCTCTATGTTTAAAGTGTCTTTTATTGAGAAATCAAGCTGTTCTTCTATAAATCTGTCAACAAACTTTTTTATCTCTGCAGATGCAGTGTGAAATTTATCTTTTTCAAAAACAAAAAGATAGGCAGCAATACCTATTGCGACTATGATTATAGATTTCATTATTTCCATATAATGTAGTATACCATAGGTGGTGACTCAAGTGCGAGATTGATAGAAGCTACAAACAGATTGATAAAAAAGTAAATCCAATGATAAAGACTATATCAAAATTTGAATTTATAAAATATTTTTTTTATTTTAAAACGTTTAGGGAATCAATATTCTTTTCTTTTAATTCTCCAAAAAACTCCCTTATTTCTTCAGATACAGTATTAAGTTTGTCTTTATCGAAAATAAAAAGATAGGCACCAATTCCAATTACGATTAAAATTACTCCTTTCATTATTTCCATATAGGAATTATACCACAAATATGTGTACAATATACAAATGGGCAAAATAATTATAATAGAAGGGGCAGATGGAGTTGGTAAGACAACACTAATAAAAAAGCTAAAAACCTATGCTTTATCAGTTGAAAAAGATGCTCAAAAGTTTTCTTTCTATAAGGAGCCGCAGGATTCTAAATGTATATATAAAGCGATAATGGATTTTTCTAGCGAGAACTGTTATCGTGATTTTTTGTTAGTTTTTGCAGCAAGGTTTGATATATGGATGGATAAGGTAAAAAAAGATTTAGCTGAAGATAAGATTGTTGTACTGGATAGGTCTGTGATTTCTACTTTTGCATATCAGTTTTTCTCAATAAAAAAAGAAGATAGAGATGAAAAAATGATAAAACTAATCCATACACTGTATGAAATCTTAGTGAAGGCTGTAAAGGCAGATGTAAAATTTTTTGTTTTGAATGCACCAGCAGATGTGGTCTGTAAAAGAATAGATAAAAGAGAAATAGAAAAAGACAGGTTTGAAAAAGATATTGGAAAAAATATAGAAGTATACAATGAAACTATTGATTATTTAAATAAGCAAGGTTGGGATATAAGAAAACTAGACGCAACCCAAAAACCGCAAAAGTTATTACAAGAGATTGTTTCTAATATTTGATATTTATATAAGGTATAATACTAGTAATGATAATTTGGTTAGCCAAAATGAAAATTATTTTTTGTCATAAAATTTCTTATTTATTTAATTTATCAATTTCATTTTGCCATCAAAACGCAAGAAAAAAAAGTAGGGAAGTTGGTATGAAAAAAATTGCCGAATTTTCCAATATACTCGTCGCAAAGCATATAGACAACATAAAGATATGAAACAAATAAAAAAAGATTATTTAATAGCAGCTGACGGTGAGTTTTCTGGGCTTGACTACTGTAGCGCCCAACTAATCTCATTTGGTGCAATTTTTTTAGACGAAAATCTGAATTCATTACATAAAGAAGAGTGGTTAATAAACTATAAACCAGAAGAGTATAGTTGGTGTGATGAAGCAGAGGAGGTGCACAAAATATCCAAAGAAAACGCTTTGACACACGGTGTAGAACCAGAAGTATTTTTAAATGATTTTGAACAAAAAATAATTAAAACATATGGTACAGAGGCAGTTGGGAATATAAAAATAATAGCTTCGAACGCATACAATGATTTGATTTTTCTAAAAAAACTTTGGGAGAAATACAAAAAAGAAGATTTCATCTGTTCGTACAGAACAGTAGACATTTCATCTATAGGAACACTGATGGGTGATGGATATGGTTCCACAAGATCACTTGTCAGTTTGTTTGATATTGAATCAATAGATGATGAAGAAAAAAGACACACAGCACTCTATGATGCAGAAGTGCATTTAAAAATATACAAGTGTTTGAAAGAGCATTTTGCAAAAAATCTAATATAAAAATTTAGAAATGAATCGACATTTACTGTTAACATCATCTTCCTTTTCTCACAAAAAAATACAAGATTTTTTTACATCGTTAGTAAAAAAATATAATTATAAAACAGCAACAATAATAACAACAGCAAATCCAAAAAAAGAAAAAGCACTGCTTGCACAAAAAACAAAGGAGCAGATACTATCTTTTGGGTGTAAAGATGTTTGTTTTTTAGATATAGAAGGGAAAACAAATTTAGACATACAATCTGATATTGTATATGTCTGCGGTGGAAATACTTTTGCATTGTTAAAATATGCAAAAGAATCAGGTTTATTAGAGCAAATACAAAAACTTTTTGACCGTGGTGGATTATATATGGGATCAAGTGCCGGGTCACTTATCTTGTCTCCAGATATAGAAAGTGCAGCAGAAATAAATCCAGATAAAAACAAAGTCGGGATCTCTGACCTCTCAGCGTTTTCTATTGTAGATTTTGCTTTTGTACCACATTACAGGGAATCTATGGATGGAAAAATTAAGTCGTTTAAACAAAGAACTAAGAAAAAAGTTTGTGCGTTTGTTGATGGAAGCGGTATATATATAAAAGATGATAAAACAAAAACTCTTTAATAGGTTATTATAAATATATGGATGAACAAAATATATCAGATGAATACAAAGTTAGATTAGAAAAACTAAATAATTTAAAAAAATCTGGTAACATACCTTATAAAAATAAATTTAATAAGACGCATTTTACAACTGATGTATCTGAAATGGATGAAAAGAACTTCAGAGAAGGAGATTTGGTATTAAGTGGTCCGAAAAATATATGTGGTGTAGCTGGCAGAGTGATAACAAAAAGAAATCACGGAAAAATAATTTTTTTAGATATAGCTGATATGAAAGGTGAATTACAAATTGCTATAAAAAATGATTGTATAGGTAGTGATTCATTTGATTTTTTTAATGAGTTTGTCGATCCTGGGGATTTTATAGGAGTATCAGGTGAACCTTTCATTACAAAAAGAGGCGCACTGGCAGTACTTGCTCTAGATGTTATTCTGCTTTCAAAAGCAGTAAGTCCTCTTCCATCTGCTTTTTTTGGTGTTAAAGATGTGGAGTTGAAATATAGAAAACGATACCTTGATTTAATACTCAACAAAAAAACACAAGAAACATTTAAGATAAGAGAAAAATTTGTTCAAGCAACAAGAGAATGGCTTATCGAAAGAAATTTTAGGGAAGTGGTAACAAGAACATTGCAAACAGTATATGGAGGTGCGTTAGCTGAACCATTTAAAACCCATCATAATTATTTAAAGAAAGATTTTTACCTTCGTATTTCAAACGAACTTGATTTGAAAATGGTCGCCTGTGGTGGAATCGAAAGAGTTTTTGAGTTTGCTATTGATTTTAGGAATGAGGGTATAGATTCATCACATTTGCAAGAATTCCAAATGCTTGAATGGTATAAGGCATATAGTGATTACATTGAAGGTATTGAAATGACCAAGGATCTACTTAAATATGCTGTGGAAAAATCACTTGGCAAAACAACATTTACATACAACAATCACGAATTTGACTTATCAAAAGACATTCCAATAGTCACTTTTTCAGATTTAATGAAAGAATATAATGTAGATATCGATGCTACGAAAGAGATACTATTAAAAAAAGCAGTAGAGATAGGTATGAAAAAAGATATGTTGGAAAATAAATCTAGAGCAACAATATTGGATGATTTATATAAAAAGCTAGCGCGACCAAATCTAAAGGACTTTGTGTTTATAATAGACCATCCTACGGATCTTTTCCCACTTGCTCGTGTGTCAGACAAAGACCCAAGTAAAGCAGAGAGTTTTCAGCTTGTAATAATGGGATGGGAAGTAGTGAAAGGGTATTCAGAATTAATAGACCCGCAAAGGCAAAAAATATTTTTTGAAAATCAAAAAAAAGCAAGGGAAGAAGGTGACCTTGAGGCAATGCCGACAAATGATGAGTTTTTAGATGCTATGGAGCACGGTTTTCCGCCTATGGTTGGGTTTGGTATGGGTATTGATAGAATGGTTACTTTGATAACTGACAATAAAAACCTAAAGGATACGGTGCTTTTTCCAACACTAGGCTAAGAAAGCGTACGCAATATTATATGTTATATTGTATACAAGGAACAAAATTATGATACAAGATACAAATAAATTAAAGACAGCAATAGCAGTATCTGTTGCTATCACATTTTTTCTATTTATATTTGGAGCACAACTTTTTCCAAGAGAGATAGTGAAAAGGGTAGAAAGTGTCTTACCTATAGAACAGTTGCCATCATCAAAATTTACTGAAGGATCTCTTTTTGCAAGCAAAAACAAAGTACCAGAAGTTCAATCACGGATTGGTGGATTGGTACAGTATGTGGATTACAAAGAAGGATTTGGTCCAGAAATAAAAGAAGGTAGCATTGTTAGAATCGCTTATGAAGGTTATTTGGAGTCAAGCGAACAGTTGTTTTCAAAAACTGATATAGGAGAAGTTCTTGAGGTTGTAATTGGAAACGGAACTATCATACCTGGAATTGAGATAGGTCTCTTGGGTGCAAGGAGTGGAGGTATTCGTGGAATTAGATTAGATTCTAAGGTTGCATATGGAGAAGAAGGATCAGGACCAATCCCACCAAACGCGAATGTTTTATTTCAAGTGGTAATAGTAGAAGTTATAAATCAAAAGTAACACTGATTTTATTAAATTAAATACTGTTTTGTTTATATAAATTTTGTGAAATTTAAACTAGTAAGTAAACATAAACCAGCTGGAGATCAAGCTAAGGCGATAAATAAATTGCACAAATCTCTATCAAACAAATCATACAAACATACAACGCTGCTTGGTGTAACAGGATCTGGAAAGACATTCACTACAGCAAATGTAATAGAAAAAATAAACAAACCTGTATTGGTTATAGCGCATAACAAAACTTTAGCCGCACAACTGGCACAGGAATATAAAGAGTTTTTTCCAAATAACTCTGTACATTATTTTGTATCTTATTATGATTACTATCAACCAGAAGCATATGTACCGATTTCGGATACATATATAAGTAAAGAAGTTCAAATAAATGCGGAAATAGACAGGTTGAGACACAATTCGACACAATCGTTGTTACTTAGAAAAGATGTTATCGTGGTTGCGTCCGTGTCTGCTATATATGGTTTAGGTAGTCCAGAAGAGTACAAAAAGGTTCATTTAAAAGTTACAAAAAACAAAAAGATTAAAAGGGAAGAGTTTATTAAAAGCGCAGTAAAAATATTTTTTGAAAGAGTTCCAAATAATTTATCACCAGGGAAACTGAGTGTCATTGGAAATAAAATCGAAATAATGCCTGTAAATAAAGAAATAATTTATCAAATCTTTTTCGATTTTTCAAAAATTGAGAAAATTGTAAGCATAGATCCTTTTTCACGAGAAATAATTTCACCTGACATAGAGGGGTTCTTTTTATTCCCAGCAAAACACTTTGTATCAGATGAATCAAGAAGAGGGGTTGTTATTGAACAAATATTAACTGAATACAAAAAACAATTAGCTGTGTTTAAAAGACAAGGTAAATTTCTTGAGGCTGATAGGTTAAAACACAGGACACTACAAGATATGGCACTAATCCGTGAGATTGGTTATTGTAATGGAATAGAAAACTATTCTAGATTTTTTGATAAAAGAAAAGAGGGGGAGGCACCAAATACACTATTATCATATTTTCCAAAAGATTTTCTTACAATTGTTGATGAATCCCATGTAACCATTCCTCAAATCTCTGGAATGTATGCTGGAGACAGAGCTAGAAAAACAACACTAATAAATTTTGGATTTAGGCTGCCTTCTGCTTTTGATAACAGACCTTTGACTTTTGATGAATTTAATAAAAAAACGGGACAAATTTTGTATCTATCTGCAACACCGTCAGAATATGAAATACAGAACAGTAAGGAACAAGGTGGTGTAGTTGAACAAATAATAAGACCGACAGGTTTACTTGATCCAGAAATTTTGGTAAAGCCAATCACAGCGACAAGTAAAAACGAAGGACAAGTAGCGTCTTTTATCAAAGAAGCAAAAAAAGAGATAAAAACCAAAGGGAGAGTCTTGGCTACTACATTGACCAAAAAAAGTGCAGAAGATTTAGCAAGCTTTATGAGCGACCATAAATTTAAATCAAAATATATACATAGTGAGATAAAAACAATAGAGAGAACTGAAATTCTAACTGATTTTAGAAGAGGTAAATTTGATGTACTCATCGGAGTGAATCTTTTGAGAGAAGGTCTAGACCTACCAGAAGTCACCCTAGTAGCAGTCTTTGATGCTGATAAGGAAGGCTTTTTACGGACAAAGACATCTCTTATACAAACAATTGGAAGAGCATCAAGAAATCAAAAAGGTAGAGTAATCCTATATGCGGATGTAATCAGTAATGCACTGGAAATTGCTATTTCTGAAACAAAAATAAGAAGAGAAAAACAACAAATTCATAACAAAAAAAATAATATTACACCAATGACGATAAAAAAGGAAATAAAAGATATAAGGGATGAGATGAATCTAATACAAAAAAGAACAACTGACAGTCTCTTAAAACTGGAAATGAACAAATACAAAAGAAATCCAAAATTGTTCATTAAAGAAAAGAAAGAAGCTATGGAAAGGGCAGTGGAGAAATTGGATTTCGAGACAGCGGCTATACTTCGGGATGAAATAATTAGATTTCAAGAGCAGAATTCAAAGAAAAAATAGTTTATTTTATTCTTTCAAATCTAAATGAAGCAATAGGTATTTCTGAAGCATCTTCTAATGGTATTATTTTTTCTTTTGGATCCGTGTCTTTATTAAACGATTTGAATTTTTTACCAGAATCAGTCCCTGCATCAAAATTTAAAGCATCAATTGTGACATCTTCTATCCAATTATTATTTTTATGAAGATTAGTTCTAACAGCAATAAACCAATCTGGACTTGGAGCGAGCATACTTACTACACTTGCTATTGAGTTATTTTCGTCTAAGTGTAAAATTGTATTTGTTGTATCGGGAGTAAAAATTAAATCACCGGAAGCATAATCAAAAACAGTGCCTTTATCGATTTCATTTTCTAACTCTTCTTTTAGTTTTGTTATGGCACCAGTTTCTGCCATGATTTCCATTCCTTCACTTGCTTCTGTAAATTCTTGATAAACAGGATCAGCTATTGTGTTGTAATATGACCAGACAACAAATGGTGCGAAGTGTGACCCATCGACATGCCAATCAGGGTTTTTTAGTTTATTCCAGTCACCAATTAAAGTCACTCTGTAAGCAACACCAGTATCATCTGTTTTATTTTCTTCGAGCAGATTATTTATTTCCTCTTCTGCTGATTTGTGCTCAGTAACAGTAGATGCTAAATCATCCTTAGTTTCATTTATGCTATCGCTTACATCTAGTTTGACTTTATCCTCTGTGTCAGTATTAATGATGACTTCTTTGTTAGCAACATAAATAGTAAAAGCGAGTGTAACTATCATAAGTGCTATAGACACAACAAGTAAAAATTTGGTATTTCTATCCATTGGTTATATAATAGCATTAAATGACAAAGCTCTCAGTAAAATGGACTACAGAAAGTTACACTGCAAATAAATTTGAAAAATTACAACAACCTGTATGGAGTGATCAAAAAACATTAAAAAGTGTTAAAAAGCAATTAAAAAATATGCCGCCACTTGTTTTCTCAGGTGAAATTGAGAATTTACGAAATGAGCTAAAGGAAGTAGAGTGTGGAAATCGGTTTTTATTACACGGAGGAAGTTGTGCAGAGTCTTTTAAAGATTCTACTGGTACAAATATCCGGGATGATTTAAATGTACTGACAAAAATGTCTTTTTTGATTAATGCCATTGGAGAAAAAAAAGTTTTAAAAATAGGAAGGATTGCTGGACAATTTGCGAAGCCGAGGTCTTCAACATATGAGACAATAGACGGCAAACAAATTTATTCATACAGAGGTGATATGGTAAATGATTTTGAACCAAACCAACAAGCAAGAATACCAAATCCAGAAAAGATGCTTAAAGGTTATTTTTATTCTGCATCCACGCTGAATTTACTGAGAGGTTTTGTGGAAGGTGGGTATGCGTCATTAAAGTCTGTATACAAATGGCCACTAAAGTTATCAAAACAAATGCAAACCAAAATAGATAGCATACAAAAGGCATTCCATATGTTTATGGATATGCATAAAATGAAGGGGAGGCACTTAGATTCTAGGTATTTCACAAGCCATGAGGCACTTTTGCTTGATTATGAAGAAGTTATGATTAGAAAAAGTTCGTTAATAAAAAAAGATACGTGGTACGGGTGCAGTGCACATTTACTTTGGATAGGTGAGAGAACAAGGTCAATAAACAGTGCTCACATAGAATTATTAAGAGGTGTAGAAAATCCAATTGGTATAAAAATTGGACCAAAGGCCGTTCCGTCAGATGTTATAAAAATAGTTAAAACATTAAATATAAAAAACGAGAGTGGGAAAATTTTACTAATAATCCGAATGGGAAGCAAGAACATTAAAAAATCATTAACACCAATAATAAAAGCAGTGCAAAAAGAAAAATTAAATGTGATTTGGATTACAGACCCAATGCACGAAAATACTTTTAAAACAGGTAATCATAAAACAAGAGATGTGTGTGAAATAAAAAAAGAAATAACTTTGTTTTTTGGCATTTGTACAAAAAACTCAGTTATTCCGTCTGGTGTACATTTAGAAATGACTGGTAAAAATGTATATGAATGCATAGATAACAAGCATAGTAAAAAAAAGCTAGGAGAAAAATATCACACACTTTGTGACCCAAGATTAAACGCAGAACAATCTATATCAGTTGCACTGCATATTGCTGAATTATTGAAAAGATAATTTTCGTGATAAACTACTCTCAATGAATGAAAAAAAAATAACCAAAAGATCAAGTGATTTTTCACAATGGTATTTGGATGTTGTTTCATCGGCAGAACTGGCTGAGTATGGTGCAGTAAAAGGAACTATGGTTATTAGACCTTATGGGTACACTATATGGGAGATTTCTCAAAAAGTTTTAAATCAAAAATTTAAAGAAACTGGTGTCGAAAATGCATATTTTCCGATTTTTATACCAGAAAGATTATTAAACAAAGAGAAAAACCACATAGAGGGTTTTTCACCAGAAGTAGCTGTGGTTACTTATGCTGGTGGAAAGGAACTTGATGAAAAAATAATAGTCAGACCTACATCTGAGACAATAATATATGAATCATATTCTAAGTGGGTTCATTCTTATAAAGATTTACCAATTTTAATAAACCAATGGGCAAATGTAGTTCGCTGGGAATTGAAAACCAAACCATTTATAAGAACAACTGAGTTCTTATGGCAAGAGGGGCATACAGTTCATGAAACAGAAGAGAAAGCAGAGGAAAGAGCATTGAAAATGCTTGGGATATATAAAGATTTCTCTGAAAATTATATGGCAATACCAACAATAGTAGGTAAAAAAACTGAATCAGAAAAATTTGCCGGTGCGCTAAACACATACACCGTTGAAGCAATGATGCAGGATGGCAAAGCATTGCAGTATGCGACATCACACAATTTGGGACAAAATTTTTCAAAAGCTTTTGATATTAAATATCTTGATAGACAAAATAAAGAGCAGTATGGGTGGCAGACAAGTTGGGGATTAAGCACAAGATCAATCGGAGGATTGATAATGGTTCATAGTGATGACTTAGGTTTAGTTCTACCACCTAAGATGGCACCAATACAAGCTATTGTCACAACTATTAGTTCAAAAGAAAACGAGAAAGAAATTACGGACAAAGCTAATGAAATCTATAGAGAATTAGAAGAATCTGGAGTAAGAGTAAAAGTAGATAGTGGTAACTTAACACCTGGAGAAAAATTTTTCAAATGGGAAAAGAAAGGTGTTCCAATTCGTATTGAGATTGGTAAAAAAGAAATAGATAACAAAGAAGCTGTGTGTGTTACTCGTGCAAATGGAAATAAAACAAATATTTCATTTACCCAAATATCTAAAATAATACCGGAGATGCTCGATCAGATTCAAAATGATATATATGAAAAAGCATTAAAAAAGCAAAATGAAAATATGAAAACTGCAAAAGATTGGGATGATTTGGTAGAAAAGGTTTCAAAAGGAAATTTTGTTCTTGCATTTTTTTGTTGTGAAAAAAATATAGAAAAACAGATAAACGAAGATACGGGGATAACAGTTCGATGTATAAAACAAACCGACGGCAAAATAAAAGGTATTTGTATAAAAACAGGAAAAGAAACAACAAACGAAGTGTATTTTGCAAAATCATATTAAAAAAAAATAGTAGACACTTTTAAAAAAAGCTCTACTATTCTAAAAACCCATTCTTTTTTTCAACGGATTTTTGTCCAATGATGACTTAAAAACTATCCCGAAATTACCAGATTTACTTATTGCCATTTTCCAAAGGTAAACAAATAATTCTTCATTTTCTGCATACCTACAAAAGTATTTTTGCTTTCCTATTCCGTCCAGCCATGTAAAATGATCATATGAACGGGTTTCTTTAAGTTCATCCTCAGTCAACTCTGTTTCTTCAAATTTATTATAATACTCAGGATTAAATAAATCATAGGTTCTTGTAAGACGCATAAGAGTTTTTAGTTGAGGTTCAATGGGAGAGATAATACAAAAAACATCTCTCTACATAAAGTATACATCAGTTAAAAATGATTTTTATAACAAAAGTGTAAAAATAATTATTTTTTTACAAACTCAGAATTTACATTTTTCAACATCTCCTCGTCTGCTATTATTTTTCTAAATTGTGAACATATATCAGCTATTTTCTCTGTTTCTGGTGTTTGGCAGTCTTCATTGTATTTGCGATTATAAAAAGAGTACAATTCGAACAAAAAATTGAGACTGGTATATATATCTTTTTGTGTTTTGGTATTATCAGTAAACAAGTTTTTTTCAATTCTTGAATACTCATCAAGTACTGATATTATGCATTTTTCATCTGTTTTATTTATATTTATATATGTACTAAAATCAGGAACAATTTGGTTTAATATATTTAATCTATCTTGATCTTCTAGATTTTCTTTTTTTGCAAGTATAAGCATATATTCACATCCACAGTCTGTATGTTTTGCTAATCGTTTAATTAATGTGCTAGATAAATCTTCACGAACTGCTAGTCTTTGTCTTACATCACAACTTATATCACCGTTAATAGCACCTATGTTTTCATCTATATCTTTTAGAACTTTTTCACCCGAATTTGGGTTTTCTATAATCCCATAGAGTATTTCTTTTTTACCATCATCTTTTTTTGAATCGTCGCTGTCTACTGATTGTTTACTTATAATAGAATCTGTAATATATTCAATAACATCAATGCTTGCCCTAGGATCTCTGGCGACAACCCTTTGAAATCTCTTCTTTTTTGCATAGTCAAACAAGTCTTCTTCAGGAACGTAATTAAAGAAAAAATAATCTTCAACACCTCTCCAAAGTTTTTTTGGCGTTTCGGTAACAAATAGAGCATAGACCGCAAAAAATAGAATAATCCAAAATAATAATCCTGTTCTGCTTTTTGTAATTTTTCTCTTCATAAAATTATTATAAACTCTATTTTTTATGAAACTGACAGACAATTCTTAAAAAATCAATATTTTGTTTTTTTTAAAATCCTTTTTATTTAATGCCTGGTACAAAGCTAGAGAACAAAGAGACATATGTCTAATTACACAAGGGTATGAAATCATTTATTGTGGACTCGACAGGAATCGAACCTGCGACCTCCGGAGTGCAAAACCGGTGCTCTAGCCAACTGAGCTACGAGCCCTTGTGCTTTAATTATACTATAAAGTATCTAAATGTTATAATGGATTAAAGTGAAACAAAAATTTAATATAAAATCAAGACAAGAATTAGAAAAAATACTAAAAGAACAAAAAGAAGACAGGTTTGTGCTTTCTTTCTATAAATATACAAAGGTAGAGGATATAAAAACCATCAGGGATTATTTGTATGACAGTTTTTTGAGTCTAGGCGTCTTGGGACGAATATATATAGCAAGCGAAGGAATAAATGCGCAAATCAGTGTTCCTAAAAAAAACTATACGAAATTTAAAAAAGTGATGTCAGACAAGGAATCATTTAAAAATATTAATTTTAATCTCACAGAATATGAGACGCACACACAGTCGTTTGTAAAACTTATCGTTCGTATAAAAGATAAAATAGTGGCAGATGGTATAGAGGACTCAACATTTAATGTAAAAAATACCGGAGATTACATTAATGCAGAGGAAATAAATAAAGCGATAGAGGATGATGATACTGTGGTTGTAGATGTCAGAAACGCATACGAATCTGAAATCGGTCGTTTCAAAAATGCACATACAATGAAAGTTGACACTTTTAGACAACAAATAAAAAAACTTTGTTCTGATTTGTCATCTTACAAAAATAAAAAAGTTGTACTATATTGTACTGGTGGCATACGATGCGAAAAAGCTTCAGCTTGGTTGAAACACAATGGGTTTTTAAATGTAAAACACATCAAACAGGGAATAATAGGATATGTAAGAGAAGTTAAAGAAAAAGGTTTACAAAATAAATTTTTAGGAAAAAACTTTGTGTTTGATGACAGAAGAGCAGAGAGTATAACTAATGATATTTTGTCCAGTTGTCATATATGCAAGAAATCTAAATGTGATGATTATACTGACTGTAAGAATAAATTTTGCGATACTATGTTTATCTGTTGTTCTGTTTGTGCCAAAAAAAAGAAAGGATTTTGTTCTTATAAATGTCTATTTTTCTCAAAACTGCCTAAAAATATTAAAAAAATGTTAATAAAAAATACATATAAGAAAAAAAGTGTTTTGTCATATAAAAGAAAAACTTTAACTCAATGAAAACAATAACAATCTCTAAATCTGATTATATGCTTTATTTGAAGCATCCGTCGTTTATATGGCTTAAAAAATATGACAGCGACAAGCTGCCTAATCCAAATGAGGATCCAAATCTAAAAGCTATGTTTGATGCTGGGAATGAGTTTGAAAAATATGCTGAGGAAAAATTTAGTAATATTTGTCGCATTGGTTTTAAAGATTTTTTTGAATATCAAACTATGCCAAAACGAACAAAAGATGCAATTGACGCAAAAACACCAGTAATATCGCAAGGTGGATTTGAATACGAGGGACTAACTTGTATAGTCGATATATTAGAAAGGTGCGATGACGGAACATATAATCTACACGAAATAAAATCAGGGACAAGAGTAAAAGATGATTATGTATACGATCTTGCTTTTCAAAAATACGTATTAACAGGCTGTGGAATAAAAATAAAAAACATCTTTGTAATATATGCAAACACATCATATGTAAGAGATGGGAAGATAGATGTAAATAAATTTACAAAGACGGAAAAAGTTACAAATAAAATCACAGAACTTAATGACTTTACAATAAAAAATATTAAAATGGCAAGAGAAATGGTTGATTGTGGATTAAGAAACCCTCCATCGTTTCTCCCATCCCTTGTCGGATGTATAGGTAACATCACTGAAGCAATAGAAGTGTATAGAAACATACAAGGGCTGCCCGGATACAGTATCTATGATTTGGCAAGACCAAATGCTAAAAAACTTGCTTTGTTTGAAGATGCAAACTATAAATTTATATCAGATATACCAGATGACTCTGAATGTTTAATAGACAAACAAAAAAATCAAATTATAGCAACAAAATCAAACTCAATTAAAATAGAAAAAAACAAAATAGAAAAGTTCATAAAAGAATTCAAATATCCGATATATTTCCTAGATTATGAAACTGTTGGAAATCTAATTCCACCTTTTGACGGGACAAAGCCATATCAACAAATACCATTTCAATACTCATTGCATATACAAGAAGGAGAAGGTGGTGAAATAATACATAAAGAATACATTCATAGAGAAAATTCAAACCCAACAAAAAAATTAACAGAGCAACTGCTGGAAGATATAAAAAATGATGAGGGAAGTGTGGTTGTTTGGTATCAGGTTTTTGAAAAAAAATGCAACACAACACTGGCACATATGTTCCCTGAGCATGCAGAAGATCTGGAAAATATAAACAACAGAATTGTTGATTTGATGATTCCTTTTAAAAATGACTGGGTGGTCAATAAAGATTTTTATGGAAGCGCTTCCATAAAAAAAGTTTTACCAGCATTGTGCAATGACATTGAGTTGGGTTACTCTAATATGAATATAGGGGACGGACTAACTGCTCAAAGGGTCTGGAGTGACACTTTCATAAAAGATTTTTCTAAAAAAACACAAAAAGAAAAGGAAAAGGTGATAAGTGATTTGATTGAATATTGTAAGTTGGATACCTTTGCTATGGTAAAAATATTTGAATACCTAAAAAATTTGATATAATTAAATATATGACTTTGGCAGAAACAATAATATTAATATTTGCAGTTTTAGGATACCTTTCTTCAGCTGCTATTTTGATAGAAAAAAGTTTTTTCGTAACCACTCTTAAAAAATTTTCTGAATCAAAAAACTTGATTTTATTTGTAGGAATTCTAGAAACAATAGGTGGGCTATTAATTGTTGTCTGGTCGATCACTCCTTCACTTGTAGGAGTGCTGGCTGCTATTTGTGGAGTATTGGTTTTTATTGAAGGTATGTTTCTTTTGTTTTTATATGAAGATTACAAAATATCTCTAATGGATTTTTTATGTAATGATAAAAAAATAATGATAACAGCATCAATCGTTGTGCTAATATCCACCTTCTTCTTATCTGCATTATTTTTCTAAAAGAAAAGTCTTCTCAAATCAATTTTTGTGATATGGTAAACATATATGCAGCCACAGGCTTATAAAAGGTTTGTGGATGCACCAATTTTTCTTTCTACTTTTTAAAAATTTTAGACTTTTAATTAAGAGTTAAAACACGGATTGATTTGTTACTCCGTGTTTTTTTATGAAGTGGTATTATAGAAATATGAAGAAGAGATTACAGAATATATTTAATGTATTAAAGTTTGATAAAATAAAATTTTGTGATACAAAAGGTCACACTCCTTTTGTTTCTTTTGAGTATGATGAAACAAAATTTGTTTTTTTCTGTAAAAAGGGAAATAAAAAAACTGATATTAAAAAAGTAATAATCGATGTACAAAATACAATTGAAGTGAAACTAAAAGAAGATACTAAAAGGTTAAGATGTTACTTAATTACAGAAAGTATTCCAAGTGTAAGTAAAAAATATAATGAAGAGTATCTAAAAAAACCTAATATAATAATACACAAAGAATATAAGAATATTTTTTTAGAAATAGATAATTTGCAACAGATATCTGGAATTGCAGTTGCAAAAAAACGTTTTTTTGAACTTGTAAATTATTCTGAAAAGAATGAATTTGTATTTCCTGCGATAAAATCCAAACTGTCTGGTAAATCAGTATATTCCTTCTTTGCATCTCCCAAAGATCTGCTAAGTTTTTCAACAGTTGCAAGGAGAATGAATGAGACTGATTTATTTTATCAGAGAATTATCAAGAAAGATAGAATAGGAAAGATCAGAAAGTTTGTGGAAGAAAATCAAGGTTATTTTCCAAACAATATAATACTCTCTGTAATAACTCCAAAACTAGTCAAATTCACTGAGTTTAACAGTGGATTTGGTAATTTATATATACAGACAGGAAGGATACCTGATTCAGAAAAGTTCACTGTTAATATTATGAATATTGTTGATGGACAACATAGATTATTTGCTTGTGCAGACATAGAAGATATGAAGGTTCCAGTATTAGTTTTGGAGGGATTGAACACCTCCGAAGAGAGAAAACTATTTCTAGACATTAATAAAGAGCAAAAACCTATACCGTCGGATCTGGTGTGGGATTTGGAAAGCGAGATAAACATTGACTCTGCCAGAGGTAGAATATCATGGGTTGTGAAGGAACTTAACAAAAAGAAACATTTGCCATTCTTTTTTGGTAAAATTAAAATGCCAAGCAATCCTTCAAGTGAGGCGGGGATAAAAATTACTGCATTTTGTGTTGGTATTTTAAAGAGTAAAATCTTTGATACTATCTCTAATAAGGACAAACTGCTTGGATACTACACTACTTTTTTTAAAAAAATATCTAATCAAATGGAAGGACAAAAATATTATGAATATATTTTTGGAAATGCTGGAATACCAATTTTGTTGACTCTATATGCACAATTGTGTAATAGTTATCAATCAAAAGTACCCAATAAGATTGATGATTTTGCATCCGGGTTAAGTAGGTTCTTTGATGAACATTACATTGAAGATAATGAAATCAAAAAACTGAAATCCATAACTGCGGGTGAATCTGGAAGAGATGAATTGATTAAGGACATAGTGGTATATTTGAATGAAAATATAACATCACTAGATAAATTTGCTCCAAATATTTCGTTCAATGATGTAGAATTTTCAACCCTAGAAAGAGTGTTGGCAAAATTTATATATAATGAATTTTTAGATGAGGGTGACGAAACCTATAACCGCTACGGATTTAGTAAAATAATGAATAAATTATTTAAGAATGAGAATTTTAAAAAAGTTATTAGCATTTTTTCAGAACAATTTCCAGGCGACACATATTGTAAGTGCAAAGACGCACTTGAAATCATCTTAGTAGCGCGTAATGCAATTTCTCATGGCAGACATAAAGGGACAGAGGCAGAAATAACAAGTAATGCAATAAAGGTAGCTCGTATACATTGTAATTCGTTTTTCAATATTACAGAATTAAAGGAAATATATGAAGAGTTGTATGAATCTTAAATATTAGAAATAAAACTTCCCACAAACTCTTCAATCTCATTTAAATCAAAACAATATATTTTCCAGCAATGTATAAATTCTGCTCTGCGGACAGGGCTCGAACCTGTGACCTATCGGTTAACAGCCGATTGCTCTACCAACTGAGCTAC
>JABABE010000051.1 GCA_014238395.1 Candidatus Kaiserbacteria bacterium | reverse complement strand
TGGAACAACAAAGTTCATAACTTATATATTATAACTTATTCTATTTTTTCCAAATACAAATCCTCTTTCTCTGTTTTGCTGTCTTGGTGAGACTGTTCTCCTGATTTGTCCAAATAAGTTAAGAATTTATCTTGAACTTCTTTAAAGACAGAGTGGGCTTCGTCTTCATCTAGACACGCGATTTGTGTCAAAAAACTCATTATAGCGTCTTGCGACTCATCACCTGTAAAGTTAAAAAAAAGCTTGTTCTCAAAAGCATTGATTTTGTTTATAGGTATTTTATGGTTTTTGGAGATTTGTGTAAGGTTTTCTGTGAAAAAACTGGTGACAAGGTTAGAGGCAACACTCGGCGAGAGTTTATTAAATCTTTTTGTTATTTGTTCTGTTATGTTAGTGTTTTCCATTTTTAACTTTTTTTATCTTTCTTTTTATCTTTCTTTTTATCACCGTCTTTTTTGGTGCTAAAATCACCTATATTACCTTCTAGTTTTTTTATTGCATCATCGAACACAGGTTTTTCTTTTATTGACTCCTTTGCTTTGTTATACAGATGGTCTTGGGTATCAAGATCCTTCTTTAACTCTTCACGCTCATTTTTTACTAGATGTTCGATCTTCTTTCCTGCCTCTTCACGTTCTTTGTTTATTAGATCTGTTTGATGTGCGGTCTTCTTTTCTACTTCCTTATACATATTTTCAATGTCTTTTTCTTTTTTGTTTTTGAATCCCTTCCTCTCTTTGTTGAGGGTTTTTATTTCTTTATTTATTTCTTTAATTTGATTTTCCTCTCCGTGTCCAACAGCTTTTTTGGATGCATTAACAAATTTACTAAAAACACTGCCGTCATGATTCTTTAGTGTGTCACGAGCAGATTTAATTCGGTCAGATCGTACTTGTCTCTTTTTTTGTTTTAATAGATTTTTATTCCATTTGTGCTTTTGTTGGCGTATGTTGTCGTTAGTGTCGATTTGCTCCTTAAATTCGTTTAATTCCTTATCAGTTTCTTTATTCAGGTTGTGTATTGATTCTTTTCCTGTGTGTGCTATGTTTCTCATTTTCAATTCTTTTTCTTCTATTTTAAGTTGTTGCCCCTTAATGTTTGAGGAAAGACTGGTTTCCTTTATTTTTTCTTCTTTTTTCAACAAATCTTTAAATTTTTCTTGGACTCCTTTCCTCTCTTGTGTAAGATGTTTTAGTTGTGATTTCTTGAAGGCTTCTCCTTCTTTGGTTTTTGGTTTACTGTTAGAAATCGACGTAATATTCTCACTAAAATGTTTATCTTGATTAGCCAAAGATTGTTTTTCTCTTCCAATCTTGTGCATTTCTTCTCTTCTGTGAAGTTTGTCTGCTTTGTGTTTTCTAGCTTGTTCGTGGTAATCAAATGCATCAGGGTTATCTCTCTTGTATTGTTCTACTGCTTCGTTACTCTCTAAAAACACCCTCCTCTTTTCTTTTTTTGTTTTTTCATCAGCATTTTCGTGATCCTTCACATCTTCTTCTGCATTATTTCTTTTTATTTCTAATTTAGAAAGTTCTTTGTCTGCATCTTTTTTATATTTTTCTTTTTCTTTTATAGAGTCTTCTATTTCTCTATAGGTTTCAGTAGACTTGGCACTCTGTACAGTACCTAACCTTCCGTGAAATTCTTTTTCTTTTTCTTTAAGTATGTTGAAAGAAGAGAGGTCTTGATTTTTACGGAAGTTGTCTTTTGCTTCATTCAACTCTCTTTTTGCCCTTGCGGTGCTGTTTTTACCAGTTAGTCCATATTTGAGGAAATCTTTTCCTTCCTTCTTTCTGTTATTATGTCTCAAATGTGCTTGCGTAGCATACCTGCCGCTAGATACTTTGTGTATACCGTGGCCAACAAGATCCCGAGTTGACTTAAACGCACCTAAGGTGGCTCCACCGACAAGTTTAGTAACACCAAGTTTTTTACTCCATTTTAATCCTTTGTCTTTTGTGCTTTTAATAAATCCTCCAACATCACCAGAAACATTATTTGAAATTTCCATAGATTTTAAGAACATAATAACCATAAGAATCAAACCTACGGCAGCTTCAGATATTTGGTTTGAGCCTCCAACAAGAGAAAGAGTGCTTTTGAATGCAGAGTATATTGATATTGTGATCCAAAGACCACCTAAGAATACTGGAGTAAAAAATGTATATCCCCAAAGGTTTGACCACCAGGTATTTTTCAAGGTTTCTATGATACTAGATTTTATACCTGTCTTTGTAATCATAAACGAAACAAGTCCTATAGGAGAGAGGATGTACAAGAAAACAATACCAACTCCAACATAAAACAGTGACAAGGCAGCATA
>JABABE010000050.1 GCA_014238395.1 Candidatus Kaiserbacteria bacterium | reverse complement strand
TCCATTTTTTTTCAATTCTTTTGGGACCCTGAATCCGAACCCAAGTACAGTATCTTCGATTTTTGATTTTTTAATTATTGATCTATATTTATTTATATCTCTTATTATAGGATCTGAAGTTTTTTTGTTATTTTTTATAACTCCAAAAATTTTATTAACATCAGAGAAAACCTTTTGTGGTTTTAAGTCACCTACCACAACAATTATTGTATTTTTAGGTGTGTAGTGTTTTTTGTAAAAGTCTATAAAATCCTTCTGTTTGAATTTCTTTATATTTGATGGAGAACCAGCACCCCTCCTCCCTGCTACAGTGCCTTGGTGTAATATATCATCGAGTATGTCGTATATAAAGCTAGTAGGAGTAACATTATGCATTTTAATTTCTTCTAATATCACACCTTTTTCTTTTTGTATTTCTTCTGGTGGGTATATAGAATTTAAAAACATATCTGAAACAAGATCTAAAATTTTTGTATATTTATCTTTTAATCCAGAAAGACAATAGCAAGTAGACGAATTACTTGTAAAGGCATTTACATATACACCCAAATTATCCAAATATACAAGGAGTTCTTTGGGGGTTTTGTATTTTTTTGTTCCTTTAAAACACATATGCTCTAAGAAGTGAGCAATTCCGTTTTCACTATCAGTTTCGTGATCAAACCCAACAGAAACACCAACTAAAACTGATGTTATTGCTGTTTTTCTTTGAAGCGCAATTACCGTTGTTCCATTTTTTAGCTTTTTTATTTGTGCTTTCATATATAAAAGAATACCACATATATGTCATTTAAAAAATTGAAATTAAATATATGACATTATAATATATCATTTACTTCCTTTTCCAGAGTCTTTTTTGTGATTGTAGAAGATCCAAGCACAGCAATAGCAAAGTTTTTCTTTTTAAAGATGTTCTTTGCACAGTTTTGTACTTGTTTTGCTGTTACTTTTTTGATTGCATCTGTTGATTCTTTAAAAGACAAGACTTTACCTGAAACTACATATTCTCTAAAACATCTTTGTAAAATAGATCCATTACTTTCTAAAGCAAAACTCTCACTACTTAACAATTTGGTTTTTGCTTTTTCCAACTCATCCTTTTCTACTAAAGTGTCTTTCATTTTTTTTAATTCCTTCAAGATAGCTTTATAAATCTCTTTTGTTCTTTTAGAATCAATACCAGTTGTTATATAAAAATCACCATAAGTTGGGTGATTATAAAGCAATGCCTGTATAGAATAACATCCTCCCATTTCTTCTCTGATTTTTGCAAATAATCTGGAAGAGGTTCCTAATCCTAAAACAGCATTCAACACACGTAGTTCTGCTTTATTTTTTGTTAATTTTTTTGGAATTCTAAACCCAAATCCAAGTGTGGTATTCTCGATTTTTGTTTTTTTGATTACTGATTTATATTTATTTATGTCTTTTATTATAGGATTTTCAGTTTTTTTAATATTTTTTGTGACTCCAAAAATTTTATTAACATCAGAAAAAATCTTCTTCGTTTTTATATCGCCTACCACAACAACTATTGTATTTTTAGGTGTGTAGTGTTTTTTATAAAAGTCTATAAAATCTTTTTGTTTGAATTTTTTTATATTTTTCGGAGAGCCAAGTACTCTCCTTCCTGCTACAGTGCCTTGGTGTAATATATCATCGAGTATGTCGTATATAAATCTGTTTGGATCAATGTTTTTCATTTTGATTTCTTCTAATATTACACCTTTTTCTTTTTCTATTTCTTTTGGTGGGAATGTGGAATTTAGAAACATATCTGAAACAAGATCTAATATTTTTATATATTTATTTTTTAATCCAGAAATATAGTATCCAGTGTTAAAATTACTTGTATAAGCATTTGCATATACACCCAAACTATCCAAATATATACGGAGTTCTTTGGGGGTCTTGAATTTCTTTGTGCCTTTAAAACACATATGTTCTAAGAAATGAGCAATTCCGTTTTCACTATTAGTTTCATGTTCACACCCAACAGAAACACCAACTAAAACAGACACTATTTTTGTTGTTTTTCTTTGTATGGCAATAACTGTTGTGCCATTTTTTAGCTTTTTTATTTGTGTTTTCATATATAAAAGAATACCACATACGCACCATTTAAAAAATTGAAATTAAAGAATAT
Organism: Candidatus Kaiserbacteria bacterium; assembly: GCA_014238395.1. Classification (GTDB taxonomy): domain Bacteria; phylum Patescibacteriota; class Minisyncoccia; order Phycocordibacterales; family JABAAK01; genus JABAAK01. Next base: position 93 of record JABABE010000050.1, on the reverse strand, counting down.
ATAACATATACTAACTAATGGAAGGATGGCAGAGTGGTCGATTGCACCGGTCTTGAAAACCGGAGTGCCTTCACGGGCACCAAGGGTTCGAAT
>JABABE010000049.1 GCA_014238395.1 Candidatus Kaiserbacteria bacterium | reverse complement strand
TGTGAGTCTTATCTCATCACCTACTTTGGCATAGCTGCTGTTTACAGAATTATCACTGCTTGCAATCAAGCTTGTAACGGTAATTGGTTCATAATCGACCACAGTCACGTTTCGGGTAACACTTTCTCCAAGGTTTCCTGCTGTATCAGGGTGTGCAGTATACGTATACGTCACATTAGAGCCTATAATGCTAGTGTTAAGATTACCAGTTATACTCGTGCTATAAGAGGCAGAATACCCTGGACTACCATCATATGCAGTGGCGCCAGGAATGATTGGATTTTGGGTGCCTACATATACAATATGTGAGGCATCCCCGACAAGCTCTATTCTAGGCGCTATCGTATCTACAAACACATTTGAGTGGAGATCATTTTTCGTTATAGACAAGCTAACGCTTTGATTATTTTCAACTGTTATTGTAAATTCAGCATATTCTTCTATTGGATCAGAGGGGACAGTTAATGTTGCACGGTATGTTGCACTAGATGTTGCGTTGGTTATGCTAATAGACGGTATCTGAGATGGGTTTGTGAACTGGGTCGTACTGGATACTATCGTATCATTTACTGTAAATTCAAGTGTCAGTGTATCGCCTGCTTTAGCGTATGTATAATTTAGATTGTCACTGGCAAGTGCGGGGGATTGTGTTATCCGCACGATTTGAATGCCTGTATCAAAACGAGATGACGTTATGGCATACGTTGATGAGCCAATGGTGGCAGTGGCGATAGAGTCTATACCATCTAGTTCCGTATAGCCGCCTACACCATCACTAGCAGTTGGTCCTGTAGTTGGTTTGTAGGGGTTTGTAATATCTATGAATTGGAGGCTGTCATCATTCTGTGATGCCACTAGGGCATATGTTCTAGAGTTTATGATTTCAGTTGTGACATAGATCGCGCCGTCTAGGTATGTATAGCTACTTGAACTATCGGTAATAGATGATGCTGCAATTGGATCGTATGGGTCTGTAATGTTTATGATTTGAATGCCATCCTCAGTCTGAGATGCCACCAAGGCATACGTTGATGAGCCAATGGTGGCAGTGGCGATAGTCCGTGGATCCGCTAGTGTGGTAATGTTGTTTGTATTATCGGAAATAAACGATGCTGCAATTGGTACAGAGGGGGTTGTAATGTCTATGATTTGAACACCACCACCTCTATTTTCTACCAAGGCATACGTTGATGAGCCAATGGTGGCAGTGGTAATATAGTTTGCACCTGATAGTTCAAAGTTGTTTGAATTATGAGAGATAGTTGATGTTGCGATTGGAT
>JABABE010000048.1 GCA_014238395.1 Candidatus Kaiserbacteria bacterium | reverse complement strand
TGATAGTGTTGAGTTATTGTCTTCTAATCAAAACAAAATAGTAAAGATAGGTACAAACAAAGTCTTTGGGCTTTTTTTTAATCATGGTGATGGTTTTTTATTTTCTGATCAGCTACTTCGGTCAGTTTTTGCAAACATAGATATAAGAAGTGAAATTATTGATGAAGTTTTACTTGGATATGCAAACCCTATATATGGACCAGATAAATTAATTATATCTGATGAAGAAAAAAAAGATATAAATATAGATACAATAGAACTCAATCAGACACTTAATGATTTTGATTGGGTCATATCTGAAGGTGACTCCATAAGAAAAAAAGGTGATGATAAACTAAATATAATCATAGCGACACCAGATATAGAAGAATTTCAAAAAGCTTTATTAATTATAGAAAAAAATTGGAAAAAAATAGGTGCATCGGTGATCGAGGCTAAGATACCTGCTCACACAGACTTCCGTGAATATATAAATACAAACAACAGTTTTGATGCCCTTCTTTGGGGTTATGAAGTCTCATCCAGACTAGAACTAAAGAATATCTGGAATTCTAATATTAACGACAGTCTTGCAGCAACTATAAATTATGGTAATTCAGACATAAATAAACTGTTTAAAGATTTAAAAGATACACCTAATGCACAAGAGAAAGAAAAAGTGTATAATAATATCAAGGAATTATTAATTCAGGACAATCCAGCAGTATTTTTATACTCTCCAGATGTTTTGTATATTGTCCCACAATATATAAAAGGAGTAGAAAGAAAAGAATTAATCTTTAATCTAAGTGATCGTTTCTTTAATATACACAAATGGTACAAACAAGAAGAAGAAATTTGGAAAATTTTAATTCCTAATTATAATTAACAAACTAAAAAAAAATAAATATGTATGAGAGAAAACCATACAAGAAAAAAGAATCGGTAAAGCCAAAGACAAGCAGAGGACCTAGAAGAAGGATGATAAATCGTTCAAACGATTTTTCATATTCAAAGACCAAAAAAATCGAGAACAGAATTCCAAAAATAAAAAAAGATGCGGTTCGTGTACTTATAATAGGTGGTGTTAGTGAAATTGGAAAAAACATGTATGCAGTTGAGTACAACGACGATATTATCATACTCGACTGTGGTTTTACATTTGCAGTTCCAGAATTTCCAGGAATAGATTGTGTTCTACCTAACATTAATTACTTAATAGAAAACAAAGAAAAAATTAGAGGTATTGTGATTTCACACGGTCACCTTGACCACATAGGTGGTATACCTTTTGTCATAGAACAACTTGGATATCCTACAATATATTCACGAGAATTAACTTTGGCTATGATAAAAGATAGACAAACAGAATACCCTAAATTAAAGCAATTAAAGACACAAATCATAGAAAAAGAGTCAAAATTAGAGCTTGGTAGTACCACAGTTGAGTTTTTCGAGATCACACACACAATACCGGATGCTGTTGGTGTAATAATAAACACAAAAAATGGAGATGTTGTATTTACTGTGGACATTAAAATAACTAACCACAACGGTGTGGTTGATAAGTGTGAAGTTGAGACATTTGACATATTCAAAAAGAGAAATGTTTTGCTTTCTATGTGTGATTCAACAAACATAGAAAATGAAGGATTTTCCCTTTCTGAAAAAGCTGTTTCTGAAACAGTAACCAAAATAATAAAAGAAACCACTGGTAGATTAATCCTAGCATCCTTCTCATCACACATAACAAGAAACAGTTCTTTTATGCTCGCTGCAATTGAGTGTGGTAAAAAAATAGTTCTTGAAGGAAGGTCAATGGTAAAAAACTTAACCATCGCTATTGAACTCGGTCTATTGAAAATTCCAAAAGATGCAATTATATCCATTGACAAAGCAAGTAAACTTGATAAAAACAAGTATGTTATTTTTGCTACAGGTTCTCAGGGTGAAGAGTATGCTGTGTTAAACAGATTAGCAAACAAAACTCATAGGCATATAAAACTTATGAAAGGAGATACAATAGTGTTTTCTTCTTCTGTTATTCCTGGAAATGAAAGACCTATACAAGGCTTAAAAAACAATCTTTCAAAGTTAGGTGCTAACTTAATAACTTATGAAACAAATGAAGGTGTGCATGCTACTGGACATGGAAATAAAGAAGATTTAAGATGGATTCATTCACAGATTAAACCAAAGTTTTTTATTCCGATACATGGATACCACTACATGCTTGTGCAACATAAAAAACTTATGATGGATACATGTAATCTACGAGAAAAAGACGTGGCTATTACAGATGAAGGTGATATAGTGGAAGTATCTCCTGATGGTAAAAGTGTTGCTATATTGAACGAAAAAATGGATAGCAGGCTTATGGTTATGGATGGAAACAAAATTGGACCACTTTCTGAGATAGTCATTGATGATCGTAAAAATCTGTCAACAGATGGATTTGTTGTAATACAAATGCTTGTCAGTAAAAGGACAAGGACTCTAAAAAAATCACCGGACATTATCACAAGAGGGTTCATATATATCAAAGAATCCTTCGATTTGATGTCAGATATAAGATCAAGGGTTAAAAAATCAGCTGAAGAAGAAATGAGCAAATCTCAAAGCATAAACATAGATGATATTAAAAAGAAAGTATATAAAGATATGGGGTTGTATATATTTTCTGAGACTGGGAAAAACCCTATGATTATATTAAACGTAATAATCTCCTACTAACAAACGAAGAGCCTCCTAATTCGGAGGCTCTTCTGATTTGACTCATTTGTAAGAAACAAATGAATGAAACGATTAAAAGAAAAATCAAATTCTTGATTTTGCTCAGATATATAATGTCAAATCTATTTATATTATCTCCCAGATTGTATGTATGCTGCCTACCCTTTGTGCAAAAATCAAAAAAAGTCTTGTTTCTTAGTGTTTTTTTGTTATCTTGGCCAACAGTTTTTTGCTTTTGGATAAATTTTAATAAGAGGATCTTTTTCGTGCAGTTCCCTCTTTCCCATAGAGTTTCCGTAACTCCTACCGTACTCAACAACCAGATATGAAAATAGAAACCATTCTTTTTTATCTATTACTTCCATTAAATCCCTCTCAATCTTCACGGCATCTTTGTGTTTAGTGAAGCCAAATCTCTGGGAAAATCTAATCATATGTGTATCGACAACTATACCCTCGACGATGCCAAACAGGTTCCCGAGTAAGACATTTGCGCTTTTTCTAGCAATCCCTGGTATTTTAATCATTTCTTTTATGGTTTTTGGAAGCTTCCCCTTTAATTCCAAATCCACATATTTGGCAGCTTGAATCAGACTCTTTGCTTTTGCTCTGTAAAAGCCAGATTGATATATATATTTTTCGAGTTCTTTTTGGTCGGCTTTACTGAAATCTTTGGCGGTTTTAAATCTTTTGAACAAAGGTGGTGTTATTTCATTCACCTTTTTATCAGTGCATTGTGCTGATAGTCTGACTGCGACAAGAAGTTGCCAGTCTGTTTTATATTTTAATGCAAGTTTTGCTTTTGGGAAAAGTTTTTTAAGTTCCTTTGTTAATTTTGTTGCCAGTTGTTTTTGTTCTTTTAGTTTTTTGTTTATCACTTAAAAAGTATATCATAATTGTTTATGAAATTTTATATTTACTTTGCATGTCTTTTGTATCTTGTCTATGATAATAATTTATTTTTAAGTTCAACAATATATTTTTGTATTGTGTGGGAAAATTTTTTGTGCGGTGTGGTGTGTGTTGTGTTGCGGCGCGAGTGATGTGTGGCTCGTGTGTGTGGAGTTGTGGTAGAGCGTGCGGTGAGTGTTGAGTGACGTGCGCGAATAGTGTGTGATGTTTTTGGTTTGCAGTACTGGGAGATGTGGTAACGTTATGTGATGTCGTTGGTTTGCGGTGGTGTGATGCACACGCGAATGTGTGTGCGTGATTGTGTGACGCTGTGGTAGAGAGTGTGGTGAGTGTTAAGTGATGTGTGTGCGGTGGTTTTGGTTTGCAGTGTCTCAGATGTTTTGTTTTTCCGCGGAAGTTTTTGGTTTACAGTAGTGGTGAAAGTGTAACGTGGCGGTCGGGACGTCGCTGATTGTTCTGATTGTGGAAGTTGGTCTACAGTGGTGGTAGGTGTTCGGGTTTGTTCTCTGGTCTGTTATGTTTTTGGTGTGCAGTGGCGCACTGATATGTTGAGTTTTTGTAATTGTGCTATCTCGTCGTGTGAGTTTTTGTTTATGGTGCGTGTATTTTTGTGATGGTGCCGGCGCGGTGTGGTGGAAGTTGGTCTACAGTGGTGGTGTGGTGGTGTGGCTCGGATGGTGGGTGTGGCTCGGGTGTGGTGTGTTGTGGTATGTGGGGTGTATAAATTTATGTGATTTGCTGCTATATTATGTATAGTGCTGGATCGTCTAATGGTAGGACATTTGGTTCTGGTCCAAAGAATCGGGGTTCGAGTCCCTGTCCAGCAACAAACAGCGAGAGATGTGTATTTACCTCTCGTATGGGGTGTTTTTGGCTACAATTAACCCTCTCTTGAAGCGAATTATAAGGTTTTTAATACAATAATGGTTAATTATTACCTTTCTTGGGGTTTTGGTCTACAGTGGTGGGTGTGTAGTGTTGCTCGGATGACGCGGCGCGAGTATGGTGTGTGATGTAGTAGCGGTGCGTGGTGCAAGTAGTTCCCTGTCCGTGTGTGCACCGGATGTGTGAGGTTGGTCTACAGTGGTGGTGAGTGTTTGTGTTTTTGGTGAGTGTTGTGTGTGTGGTGGTTTTGGTTTGCGGTAGTGTGATGCACGCGCGGATGTGTGATGCTGTACACCGGATATGTGAAGTTAGTCTACAGTGGTGGTGTGGTGTTGGGTTGTGCATACTGGTTTTGGTCTACAGTGGTGGTGTGGTGTTGTGGCTCGGATGGTGGGTGTGTAGTGTGTTTTAAATGCAAAAACCACTAACTTTTGTTAGTGGTTTTTGTTTGTGTTGCGGTTAAGGTTTGAATTAGAATCCGAATGGGTTTTGTGGAGCGAATAGATCTAGTTCGTCAGTTAGTGGGCTTGAGTAGACATTTGACACTGGAGCTACGAATGACCCTGTTCCTGTGTTTAAGTAGTTTGGTGTTTGTGTCTCTCTTTCTGATTCTTGTGTGTCTGAGAAAGCAGTTGGAGCCGTAAACGATAATTCTGATGGTTGTCCAGTGAAGTTATGTTGAGGAACCAATCCTCCAGACTGTGTCTGTTGTGTTGGTTGCTCTTGTGACCTCGCTCTTAGAATTTCTATTAATCGGTCTAATGTGCTTTGTATTTGGCTTGTGCTTTGATTTTGTATACCTGACTGTGTTGGTGCTGTTGCTGGTGTCTGTTGTGAGATGTTCTCGTTGATGTGTCTTAGCGTACTTGATCCAGCGTATCCTGTAGCATCACTTAGTCCCAATGGGTGCAAGATGTCTGTCTTGTGGTGTTCTTGGTAAGCCTTAACAGCGTTTTCAGTTGCAGGTCCGAAGTATGATGACTCTTGTCCTGGAGATCCAGCACCAGATGTTGATACTGTGAACCCTTCTTTGTTTAGGTATTTTTGTAGGTTTCTTACATCATCACCTCTGTCACCTATGCTCAAAGATCTATTAAGTGAGCTAACTGAAGATCTGCCACTGCTTGTACTTGTGCTTTGTGTTGCAGTTACAGTTGCTTGTTGTGAGATCTTGTCGTTGATGTGTCTTAGCGTACTTGATCCAGCGTATCCTGTAGCATCACTTAGTCCCAATGGGTGCAAGATGTCTGTCTTGTGATGTTCTTGGTAAGCTTTAAGAGCTCTTTCAGTTGCAGGTCCGAAGTATGATGACTCTTGTCCTGGAGATCCAGCACCAGATGTTGATACTGTGAACCCTTGGCTGTTTAGGTATTTTTGTAGATTTCTTACATCGTTACCTCTGTCACCTATGCTCAAACTTGATTGTATTGGAGCTATGTACCCTGTTCCCGCCGCTTGAACTGTTTGAACTGGTCCTGTTGGTACGAATGGTTGGTTTGTAAAAGGTGCTGGAGTAGTGACTTGTGGCGCTGTATAACCATCGCTTACTGGGTTTGAAGGTGCGAATGCAACTGGTGCACTAGATCCACCTCCTCCACCAAATACACCTCCGCTTGAACTTGATGTTACAGCAAAGTCTATTGTCAATGTTGATGCACTTGCGTTTCCTGCTTCGTCAAGGAATGTAAGCTCACAAGAACTAAATATTCCTGTAGATGATGCTCTACCTTCTACTGAGTAAGTACGACCGGCTGAGTCTCCTGATCCGCCTGTAACTGTAAATCTTGCATTTCCACAATCAGATCCAGTTATACTTACAGATTCGTCGTCTTCAATGTTTTCAATTGTTACATCAAATGAATCCAAGTCGTTTCCTGTTTTTACAGAAGACAGTGTTGGTGCATTCCCGTCAAACGCAAAGTT
>JABABE010000047.1 GCA_014238395.1 Candidatus Kaiserbacteria bacterium | reverse complement strand
GCTTTTCAGAATTTGTGTATTCCGAGTTTGATAGTTTTGAATCATTTATAGATCATGTTGGCATAACTGATGAAATGTGGAAGAAAGAGTTTAGATCATATTACGACAACATAACAAAACAATCACATGACTTTTTTTTCATTAAATAATCTGACCCCTCAAGCTTTTGCAACATCTAGTGTGCAACAAATAAATGTCATAGGATTTGTGACACTTGATCCGTTGTTTGGTGATGATTTTATACCAAAAGGAACTACTGCATGTTTAATTTATGATGATTCATCTGGAAATAAGAATTTATTTACTGGAAGTGATGCTTGTTACATAATAGGTACTGGTGGTTATTATAACCTAAAAACAGAAATTGAGAATAATCAAAATTATGATATTTATGTTAGATTATATTTCAAAAATGATATTGTCTCTATACAAAAAAATTCGGACATGGTATATATTGATACTAGTGCAGATATCAATTATGCACCAACAAATAATATTTATCTTTATGATTTTGCACATACTTCAACTGACGAAACAAACGATATAATTCAAAGCTTTGCATGGGTTCATGATGCATATTTTTTCGCATTGAATAATTTATCAATAGATGTATCTCAAGTTAATGTTAGTATAATAGATCCCCCATCTGGTAAATCTCCAAATTATCTATCAGATACTATTACCATTGATTCATCATATTTTGATAAACTTGAAGAAAAATTTGCCATAGGGCATGAATATGGACACCACGTTTTTGACAATGTGTATAAAAATGATGATGTAGAGTTTTTTTACAACCCAATAGTAGTAGATTGTAGTGATCATAAAATAATAAACTCGTCAAGTTTAGGATGTGCATATGAAGAAGGATGGGGGAATGCATTTGGACTTTTTGTTATCGATCGTGTGTTGTATGATGATGGTGATCTTTATCATTTTGATATTAGGAAATATAGTAAAAAAACAGGGGAAATTCAATATGATGATCCTAAGTTTTTTACCAATGGATCCGATGTAGAAGGAAATGTTGCAGCGTTTTTTCTAGATCTAGAGGACATTTCTACTGATAATGGAAATGATGATAAAAGTGGACTCATAAATGAAGTTTTCCGTGTAATTAAAGAATTTACTCCAGTAGATCATCTTGATCTATTGGATATTTGGAATGGAGATGTGCCATATGATCCGAATTATAATACACACGAAAATCTTGATCAATTAGCATATTATAATACATTAATTGACAAACTACCAAACAGAACAACCACTGAAGAAATTATTTTCTATGATCGAATGTCAGATCTTTCAAAATGGGAAGAACCATCTAGTTTTATAAATGGTTGGCGTGAAAAAAG